>JACDBP010000148.1 GCA_013694835.1 Chloroflexota bacterium | reverse complement strand
ATGCGGGTGTTCTACCACGGCGCGTACAAGCCACCGCGCGAGTTCAATTGGGTGGTCGGCGTGGTGCTGCTGTTCCTGACGATCATGCTGAGCTTCACCGGCTATCTGCTGCCGTGGGACCAGATCGCCTACTGGGCCATCACCATCGGCGCGAACATGGCCAACTACGCGCCGATCTTGAACCGTCCATCACAGCTGCTGCTCCTAGGCGGGATCGAGGTCGGCCAGAACACGCTGCTCCGCTTCTACGTGCTGCACGTGATCTTGATGCCCCTCGCCGCCGCCATCTTCCTGGCCGTGCACTTCTGGCGGATCCGGAAGGACGGCGGGATCTCCGGCCCGCTGTAGACGATCGAAGGACCGACCATGAGCGATGAGAAGACCCGCCAGCCCGCCCCGGCCGCCGGCTCCGGCACGAGCGCTCCCACGACGACGTCAGCACCCGAGCGGCGCACGGCCATCCCGGCCGCGCCGCCCGAACGTCGGACGACGGAGATCGACAAGCAGCGCGTGCCGATGGCGGCGAAACCGTACCGGCTGCTGGCCCTGGTCAAGCAGGACGCCGTGGTGCGGGTCCAGAAGGAGCCGGACGACACCGTCCTGACGTGGCCCCACCTCCTCTCGATCGAGTTCTTCGCGGCCGCCGTCATCAGCGTCTTCCTGCTGTTGATGGGCGTCTTCATCAACGCGCCGCTGGAGGAGCTGGCGAACGGCAACGTGACGCCGGCCGTGGCCAAGGCACCGTGGTACTTCGTCGGTCTGCAGGAGCTGCTGGCGTACTTCCACCCGACGGTCGCTGGGGTCCTGACCCCGACCGTGGTGCTCGTCGGCGCCGCGCTCATCCCGTACATCGACCGCGGACCAAGGGGTGATGGCGGTTCCAGCAAGCCCTCCGATCGCAAGGCGGGCATCATGCTCTTCACGTTGTTCATGACAGCGGGGCTCGTCGTCACCTTCCTCGGCGCGTTCTTCCGCGGACCCGGCTATGCCTGGACGCTGCCGTGGGTGAACGGCCTCAACTTCGCGCTGTGAGCCGCGCACCGTTCTGCCGCTGGGAGAGGGAGTCCCTGACCGCCCGTGGGTAACTGGCAACTCGAGAAGTACGACCAGCCGCAGGCCCTCACCAAAGAGGTCCTGAAGGAGCTGCGCCACGGCCGCACCGCCGGCCTGTCACGGCGGCAGCTCATCCGGCGCTCGCTCGGGGCGGGCGTCGGCTTGTGGTTCCTGGAGGTGCTGGGCGGCACGCTGGGCTTCCTCTGGCCGAACCTCGCGGGTGGCTTCGGCAGCAAGGTCATCCTCGGCGACCTTGACACCGTCGCCGCCAGTCCCGCGAACACCGACGCGACGCTGCGTGACGGCGCGCCGTCCTACTTTCCTGAGGCCCGGACCTTCGTCCAGCTCATCGATCCGAACCGTGGCTTCCAGCCCGGCGAGAGCATCGACGGTGACGGCGAGGCCGTCAACGTCCGGGCGATGTACCAGCGTTGCCCGCACCTCGGTTGCAAACCGAACTTCTGCCTCACCAACTACTGGTTCGAGTGCCCCTGCCATGGCTCGCGCTACGACCGCATCGGCACCAAGATCCTGGAGCTTGGCCCCGCCCCGCGCGGCCTGGACCGGTTCTCGGTCTCGGTCGACGGGAGCGGCGTACTGACCGTGGACACGGCCAAGTTGACGCTGGGGCCGCTGCCGGTGGCGCTCGGCCAGCCGGGCATCATCCCGGCGCGCTCGCCCGGCAGCTGCATATGAGCGATGAGAGAACCGGCCGTGAGCTGACGCCGCGCGATCCCGACCGCGACGAGGTCGTCGTTCGCGAGCGGCCGGAGGCGCAGACCCCGGAGCGGTTCTACGCCGGCGACAGCGCCCATGTCGTGGGGTTGACCGAAGAACGTGCCGCCCAGATCGTCCGCCAGAGCGGGAACGCGCGGAGCATCGCCTTCCTGGCCACGCTCATCGTCGCCCTGTTCATCCCCATCTACTGGTTCTACGACCTTGGCTTCCCGGCCATCGCCGGCAGCAGCCGCCTGGAGGCGGAGGCGAAGGCGCAGCAGGTCACCGACATCGGTCGGGGGCATGAGCTGTACCTCGCGAACTGCGCGCAGTGCCATGGGCCTGAGGGCAAGGGCGGGATCGGGCCGCCTCTCAACGACCAAGCCAAGCTCTACAACGCGCTCACCAGCGATGGCCGCCCCGGTACGGGCCATCTCAACCCGAACTACCTGCAACGGGTCCTGGAGGTCGGCGGCCGCTACGTCTGCGGCGATCCGGACAGCATCATGCCCGCCTGGCTCCAGCCCGCCGGGCCGCTCAACTATCGCCAGGTGGAGGAGCTTATCGCGTTCCTCACCGCCAGCAAGGACATCAGCTACGTGACCACTCCGGCCCATCCGATCGAGGAAGGCGCCACCAACGAGCCGACGGAGCCCCAGCAGGGCTGGCGCGACCCGAGCTACCAGCCGGCGCCCGGCTCGTCGCCGGTCCCCGAGTGCTGGCGACCGTACAGCAACCCGGCGTTCCCCCAGGCGTCAGCGGGGGCCAGCCTGGCGCCCGTGGAGAGCCCAGGGACCGTTGAGGCGCCGCGGGAGATCGCCGTCAAGGA
>JACDBP010000113.1 GCA_013694835.1 Chloroflexota bacterium | reverse complement strand
GTCATCGGATGTGGCCCCCCTAACCCTGTCGCTGCTTGTGCTTGGGATTGGTGCAGATGACCAACACCACACCATGGCGGCGGATGATCTTGCACCGTTCACATCGCGCCTTGACCGACGCTGAGACCTTCACGATCGGCTGTCCCTGTCCTGGTTCCGGTTACTTGAGGCGATAGGTGATCCGTCCGCGGGACAGGTCATACGGCGACAATTCGACGCGGACCCGATCCCCCGGAAGGATCCGGATGAAATTCATCCGGAGCTTGCCGCTGATATGGGCAAGGACGCGATGTCCGTTCTCGAGCTCGATCGCGAACATGGCGTTGGGGAGAGGCTCGATGACGGTCCCCTCGACCTCGATAGCGTCCTTCTTGGCCACAGGCGGCGGCGATCCCCCTAGGGTTCACATGGGTGTCGCGCTCGGAGATCGGGACGGTGTCCGCCCCGCGAACGCGCTAAGTAACATGCGCCCGAGTTCCCGCGGCACACGAACGGGGAGTGTATCAGACGGGAGCCTCGAGGAGCAACCACGCGGGTGTCCTGTCGTTCACCGTCAGGATCCGCGGGCCGTCCGGGGTGATGGCGATGGTGTGCTCCCAGTGGGCCGCGAGGCTGCCATCGGCGGTGACCACGGTCCAACCATCCGACTGCACTCGCACCTCGTGGCTGCCCAGGGTGAACATCGGCTCGATGGCCAGGCACAGCCCGACGTCCATCTTCCGGCCGCGCGAGGGACCGCGGAAGTTCGTGACCTGTGGCTCCTCGTGCATCTCCGTGCCGATGCCGTGGCCCACGAACGAGCGCACGATGCCGTACCCCGCTTCGAGCGCCACGTCCTCGATCGCGCCGGAGATGTCGCCGAGGTGGTTGCCGGGAACGGCGGCGGCGATACCGGCCATCATCGCCCGCCGCGTGGCCTCGACAAGGTCGCTGGTGGCGGCAGGCACATCGCCGACGACGAAGGTGCGCGCCGCATCACCGTGCCAGCCGTCGACGATGGCACCCGCATCGATGGAGACGATCTGGCCAGCGGAGATCGGCTTCCGGCCGGGGATGCCGTGGACGACCATGTCATCGATCGAGATGCACAGCGAGTGCCGGTAGTCGTCCAGGCGCCCCGGCACGCCCACGAACGACGGGACCGCGCCGGCCCCGCGGATCAGGCTCTCGGCGATCGCGTCGAGGTCGGCGGGCGTGACCCCCGGGGCCAGTTCGTCACCCATCCGATCGAGCACGTCGGCGACCAGCCGACCGGCGCGGGCCATCCTTTCGATCTGGTGGCTGCTCTTGAGCGTCACCCGACGCTCCATGATGGCCACCTCAGGCCGTCGACGCCGGCACGCTGGCGTGGTCGGCGATGGCGCGCATCAGGGAGTCGGTGACCAGTGCGGTCTCGGCCTCCCCGTTCACCGTCGCGAGCGTGCCTCGGTCGCGGTAATAGCTGACGACCTCGGTCATCGGCGCGAGCTGTTGCGAGAGCCGGGCGCGGATCGTCTCGACGTCATCGTCCTGGCGGTGGAAGAGGGGCAGGCCGTCGATGTCGCAGAGGCCGGGCTGCTGGGGCGGCCGGGACGTCTCCTGGTAGGTATGTCCGGCTTCGCACTGGAGTCGTCCGGAGAGACGGCGCAGCAGCTCCGTCTCGCCGACCAACACGTACAGCGCGGTGCCGACCTCAGCCCCGCGACGAGCGAGGAAGTCATCGAGCGCCTCGGCCTGGTGGCGGGTGCGCGGGAAGCCATCGAGGATGACGCCCCTGGCGGCGTCCGCCTGCGTGAGCCGCTCGCCGATGGTGCGGATCGTCAGGTCATCCGGGACGAGTGCACCGCGGTCCATGTACTGCCTGGCCTCCAGACCCAGCCGGGTGCCGTCGCGGAGGGCCTGTCGGAAGAGATCGCCCGAGGCCACGTGTGGCAGTCCGAGGCGGGCCGAAAGCTCCGTCGCCTGGGTGCCCTTGCCGGCGCCGGGCGCACCGAGCATCACGTAGACCTTCACCGGATGAAGCCCTCGTAGTTCCTCATCATCAGCTGCGCCTCGAGCTGTTTCATGGTCTCGACGACGACCGAGACCACGATCAGCAGCGCCGTCCCGCCGAGGCCGAAGCTGCCGATGATGCTGGAGCGGAAGAACGCGGCGACGATCAGCGGTGAGACGGCGACGATGCCCAGGAAGAGGGCACCGGCGATGCTGATACGGTAGACGACCTTGGCCAGGTAGTCGCGCGTCGGCGTGCCCGGCCGGATGCCGGGGATGAAGCCGCCGTTCTTGCGCAGCTGGTCGGCGGTCTCGTCGGGCTTGAAGGTGAAGGCCGTGTAGAAGTACGTGAAGCCGACCGTGAGCAGGAAGTAGCCGATGGCGTACGGCGCCTGCTGCGGGTTCAGGAAGCCCGTGATGCCGAGCGCGATGTCCCGGACGAGCGGCACTTCCGAGGTGGTGAAGTAGGACGCGATCTGGCTCGGGAAGAGCAGGATGCTGACGGCGAAGATGATGGGGATCACGCCGGCCTGGTTGACACGCAGCGGCAGGAACGTCGCCCCACCCTGGTACATCCGCCGACCACGGACTCGGCTCGCATATTGGATCGGGATGCGCCGCTGGCCTTCCTGGATGTAGACGATGACCACCACCGCCACGACGGCCAGGATGCCGAAGGCCACGCCTGCGGCGATGTCCGGGTTGGCAAGGAAGCTCAGCACGGCACCCGGCAGCTGCGCCACGATGCCTGCGAAGATGATGAAGCTGATGCCGTTGCCGATGCCGCGCTCGGTGATGAGCTCGCCCATCCACATCAAGAGAAGCGTGCCCGCGACCAGCGTGATCATCTGGGTCAACGTCTCGGGGCTGGTGAGGTCGAAGCCGACGATGGCGCCGCCACCCTGGGCGCTCGAGAGGAGGGCCAGGTACCCGTAGGCCTGCAGCAGCGCCATCGGCACCGTCAGGTACCGCGTGAACTGGTTGATCCGGTTGCGGCCGTACTCGCCTTCCCTCGACAGCTGCTGGAGACGCGGCACGACGCCGGTCATCAGCTGCATGATGATCGAGGCGTTGATGTACGGGTTCACGCCCATCGCGATGATCGAAAAGTTCTCGAGCCCGCCGCCCGAGAACAGGTTCAGCAGCTGTAGGAAGCCGCCCCCCGGGCTCTGCAGGAGCGCCTTCAACGCTTCCGGGTTCACACCGGGAACCGGCACGTGCGCAAGCCCGCGGACCAGCACCAGCATCGCCAGCACGAAGAAGATCCGGCGCCGGATGTCCGGCGCGCGGAACGCGTTGATGAGCGCTTCGATCATCGGCTAGTCCGCCGTGGGCTCGGCCGCAGCGTCGACCCTGTCAGGCTGCTCGGACCGACGCTCGGCGTTGTCGGCGTCGTCGGCGATGGCCGCCGTGCCGGCCACGGGGCCGGTGGCGTCGGCCTTGCCAGCCCTGTCGCTCCTGTTGGACCTGGCGGCCCTGGCGGACCTGGCGCCGCCGCTGTCGGGATCGGCGGCCGTGTCCGGCTGGTCCGCCTCGGAGGCCCTGGCGGTCCTTTCGGCGCCGTCGGCGGTCTCGGCGGTCTCGTCCTTCGCGGCTTTGCCGGCATCAGGCCCGGCGGCCCTGTCGGCCCTGCCAGCCTTGTCCGCCCTGTCGGCCTTGTCGGCCCTGTCGGCCTTGTCGGCCCTGTCGGGCTTGTCCTCCCTCTCGTTCCTGCCGGCCTTGCCGGCCTTGTCGTTCTTGTCGGCCTTGTCGGGCTTGTCGGCTCGGGCCTTGTCGGCGCGTTCCAGACGGGCCTTCTCGTCGGCGGTCGCCTGGGCCGCGAGCTCCCTGGCTCGTGGCCGTCGTGCCGGGCGGGCGGGCGCTGCCGATGCATCGTCCCCGTCGAGCCCGAGGGCCGCCATCGGCCGCTCCGGGATCTCCAGCTGCTGCGCCGTGCCGCCCGCGGCTTCCAGCTTGTCGCGGGCGCTCTTCGTGAAGGCATCGGCGACGACGAACAGCGCCTGGCTGACCTCGCCCTGACCGAGCACCTTGATCGGGATCCTCATCGAGCTGATCAGCCCGGTCGACCGCAGGAGCTCGCCATTGACAGTGAGCGGACCCTTGGTCTTGCTGGCGTCCTGACCGGAAGCCTCATGGAACCGACCCGCCTCGGCATACGCCGAGATGCGACCGACATTGACGACCTGGAACTCGACCCTGAAACGATTCTTGAAGCCATGGAGCTTCGGGATCCGGATGTGAAGCGGCGTCTGACCACCCTCGAAGAACGGCGGGATGGTGCCGCCCGCGCGGGACTTCTGGCCCTTCGTGCCGCGGCCGGCGGTCTTGCCCTTGCCGGCGGCGATGCCGCGACCGACCCGGGTCCGCTCCTTCTTGGAGCCGGGAGCCGGCTTCAGGTCGTGCAGTTTCACGGTGCAGTCTCCTCCTGGCTCGCCTCAGCGGTGCCCTTTGCCGCATCGTTCCCGTCGACCGCTTCCGCGACGACCAGGAACTGCACGGCGCGGACCATGCCCCGGGTGGCCGGGTTGTCGACGACCTCGACGGTCTCGCCGATGCGATGCAGACCCAACGACCGGACGGTCGAGCGGGCCTGCGCGGTGTAGCTGATGGGGCTCTTGCGGAGCGTCACGCGCAGCTTACCGGCCATCGCTGCCGCCTTCCGCGGCCGCCAGGCGGGTGCTCGGCTGGCCGCTGATGTAGCTGTGCAGAGTCTTGCCGCGCCGCGCACCGAGCTCCTCCGCCGAGTGCATCCCGCGCAGGGCCTCGATAGTGCAGCGCACGACGTTGACCGGGTTCGTGGAGCCGAGCGACTTTGAGAGGATGTCGCGGATTCCGGCGGACTCGACCACCGCTCGCACCGAACCGCCCGCGATGACGCCGGTGCCCTGCGAAGCGGGCTTGAGCAGGACCGTGCTGGCCCCGAACTGCTGGCGCACCTCGTGGGGGATCGTGGTGCCCACGAGCGGCACCCGGATGAGGTTCTTCTTGGCGTCCTCGACGCCCTTGCGGATGGCCTCGGGCACCTCGCCGGCCTTGCCCAGCCCGGCGCCGACGTGGCCGTTCTTGTCGCCGACGACGACGACCGCGCTGAAGCTGAAGCGACGGCCGCCCTTGACGACCTTGGCGACGCGATTGATCTGGACGACGCGCTCTTCGAGCGTCAGCCTGGCAGGGTCGATCCTGGCCAACGGGGGATCTCCTTTCGGTTAGAAGTCGAGGCCGGCTTCGCGGGCAGCATCGGCCAGCGACTTGATCCGCCCGTGATACCGGAAACCGGCTCGGTCGAAGACGACCTGGTCGACTCCCGCCTCGCGCGCCCGGCGAGCTACGAGCTCACCGACGGACTTCGCGCGAACGCTCTTGGTGCCCCCGGCGCCCCGGAGCTCCTTCTCGAGCGACGAGGCGCTCGCAAGGGTCCGGCCGGTGGTGTCGTCGATGACCTGGGCATAGATCTGGTTGAGGCTGCGGAACACGGCCAGCCGCGGCCGGCCCCCCGTCCCTGCGACGGCGAGGCGGATGCGGGAGTGGCGCTTCTGGCGCGCGGCGCTCCTGGTGGGGGCGATGGCCATGTCGGTGGGTTCTCCTTGTCGGCCGGGCTCGCGATGATGCGGAGCCGGTCTGGCGGGCCCACCGGACCTCCTCCCCGAGATCCGGTCAGCTCCGCGATGCGTTAGCTGGCTGCGGTGGCCTCAGCGGCCATGCGTCACTTCTTGCCGCCGATCTTGCCGGCCTTGCCCGCCTTGCGGCGGACGACCTCGCCGGCATATCGGACGCCCTTGCCCTTGTAGGGCTCGGGCTTGCGCATGCTGCGCACCTTGGCGGCCATGTGGCCGACGAGCTCCTTGTCGATGCCCGTCACGGCAAGCCGGGTGGGCGTCTCGACCTCGAACGCGATGCCCGACGGCGGATCGATCTCGATGGGATGGCTATAGCCGAGGTTGAGCTGGAGTTTCTCCCCGACCTTCTGGGCGCGGTAGCCGACACCGGTGATCTCGAGGCCCTTGCGAAAGCCGGTGGTGACGCCCGTGACCATGTTGGCGACGAGAGTCCGGGTCAGTCCGTGGAGCTCCCGCGACCGCTTGTCATCGGTCGGGCGTTCCACGCGCAGGACGCCGTCCTCGCGAACGACGTTGAGCTCCGGCGCGAGCTCGCGCTCCAGCTGGCCGCGCGGCCCCTTGACCAGGATGTGGGTGCCCTCGAGCGTCACCTCGACGCCGTCGGGGACCGGGATGGGAAGGCGTCCGATGCGCGACATCCGGGGCTACCAGACGTACGCCAGGACTTCGCCACCGAGCTGGGCCTTGCGGGCCTTGGAGCCGGTCATGATGCCCTGGCTGGTGCTGACGATGACGATACCGAGACCGCCGAGCACCCGCGGGATGTCGGTCTTCGACGCATACACGCGAAGGCCGGGTTTGCTGATGCGCTTGAGCCCCGAGACGACGGGCGCCTTGCCTCCGACGTACTTGAGCTGGATGCGGAGGTACTGGCGGGGACCGTCCTGGGTCTCATCCCAGGCGTCGATGAAGCCCTCGTCCTGGAGGATGGCGGCGATGGCGCGCTTGGTGCGCGACGCCGGCACGAGCACCTCGGTGTGCCGGGCGCGCGAGGCATTCCGGATCCGCGTGAGCATGTCAGCGATCGGATCTGAGGTCGTGTTCATCGGCGCTACCAGCTCGACTTGGTCACGCCGGGCAGCTCGCCCAGCAGTGCCCGCTCACGGAAACAGATCCGGCAGAGCGCGAAGCGGCGCATGTAGCCGCGCGGCCGGCCGCATACGAAGCAGCGGTGGTACGCACGGACCGGGAAGGCGGGCTTGCGCTTCTGTTTGGCGATGAGTGACTTCTTGGCCATGAGTGCTCTCCTGCTCCGCTAGCCGCCGAACGGCATGCCGAGGAGTTGAAGCAGCTTCTTCGATTCCTCGTCGGTCTTGGCGGTGGTTACGATGCTGATCTCGAGCCCGCGCAGGCGGTCGACCTTGTCGTAGTCGATCTCCGGGAAGGCGAGTTGCTCGCGGAGGCCCAGCGAGTAGTTGCCGCGGCCGTCGAACGACCGGCTCGGGACGCCACGGAAGTCGCGAATGCGCGGCAGCGCCAGTCGGGTCAGGCGCTCCAGGAAGTCCCACATCCGGTCGCCTCGCAGCGTCACCTTGGCACCGATCGGGTTGCCGGTGCGGACCCGGAACTGGGCGATGGACCGCTTGGCACGGGTGACGATCGGCTTCTGGCCGGCGATGGTGCCGAGATCGCCCATCGCCGCGTCGAGAGCCTTGGCGTTGGTGAGGGCCTCGCCCAGCCCGATGTTGATGACGATCTTCTGGAGACGTGGCACCTGCATCGGATTGGCGTACTCGAATTCCTTCTTGAGTGCCGGGACGACGTCGTCCAGGTAGCGCTGGCGCAGCTGGCCGCTCACGACTTCACCTCGCGTGCCAGGCCCTCGCCGCAGCGGTTGCAGACGCGCACACTGTCGCCGTTCGCCGTCTGGGTGTGGCGTACCCGGGTGGGCAGATGACAGGCGGGGCAGACGACCATCACGTTGCTGACAGCCAGCGGTTGGGCGATGGGGATGATGCCGCCCTGCTGGATGCGGGGCGATCGATCGTTGCGGCCCTGGCTGGACCGCGGCTTGGTGTGGCGCTTGCTGAGGTTGAGCCCCTCCACCACGACCCTGGCAGGTTGCGGCGAGATGCGTCGCCACGAGCCGCCACCCGCGGCTGCCGAATCGCGGGTCTTGACGAAGCTCGCCGGATCACGCACCACGCGATCGACCGTGCCGCGCTTGCCGGCGTCCTTGCCCGACAGGATCAGCACCTCGTCGCCGCGGCGGATGTCGGGCACCTTCGTGGCCCGGTCGTGGATCGACGCACGGCGCGGCATCACAGCACCTCCGGCGCGAGCGAGACGATCTTCATGTAGTTGAGATAGCGAAGCTCGCGAGCTACCGGACCGAAGATCCGGGTGCCGCGCGGGTTGCCCTGGTTGTTGATGAGCACGGCCGCATTCTCATCGAAGCGGATGTAGCTCCCGTCCGGGCGCCCGTACTCCTTGTGGGTCCGGACCACCACCGCCCGCACCACGTCGCCTTTCTTCACGGCGGCGTTCGGGATCGCCTGCTTGACGCTGGCCACGATGACGTCACCGACGCCGGCCGTGGTCTTCTGCGACCGGCCGAGGACGCGGATGCACTGGATCACGCGCGCTCCGGTGTTGTCGGCGACCCGCAGCCGACTGTACTGCTGGATCACGGACCGGCTTCTTCGGCGGTGGCATCGCCGCGGCCAGGATGGGCGGCCATGTGGAGCGCCTCGCTGGTCTCGGGCTCGTCGCCGACTAGCACCTCGTTCGCGCCGGCGCCGGCGCGCGCGGTGATCTCGACGAGGCGCCAGCGCTTGGTGGCACTCAGTGGCCGCGACTCCTCGATGCGCACGGTGTCACCGACGCGCGCCTCGTTGCGCTCGTCGTGCGCCTTGAACTTGGTGGTCAGCCGTATGACGCGCTTGTACAGCGGGTGGCGCGACAGACGCTCCACGGATACGACGATCGTCTTGTCCATCTTGTCCGAGACGACGCGCCCGACCTTGATCTTGCGACGGGTCTGCGG
>JACDBP010000102.1 GCA_013694835.1 Chloroflexota bacterium | reverse complement strand
GCCCTGCACACCGCCGCCGGCCCGATACCGGGGCACGCGGACCATCGCGCCCTTGGGCGGCACCGCGCCGTACGAGCGCAGCACCCCGTCCGCCATCCGGACGGCGGGGCCGAACTCCACGCGCCCGGCCACCGAATCGACAACCACGTGGCGGTCGGTCGGGCCGCTCGCCGCGAAGTTCGGGCGGGTCTCCCACTCTGCCCAGCCGTCGCCATCGGCGACCTCCACGACGAGCGGCTGCTCCGAGGACACGACGGGCCGGTGACCGAGCTCGAACCGTCCGCCAGGCACGCCCTCCGAGGCCCCGAGCACGTCGTCGCGAATGAGCTCCGCATGGATCGCCTCGACCGTTCCGCCGATCGTGAACGCCTCGAGGGCCCGGATCTCCGGTGAAGCGCTGTAGACGGGCTGTCCCTCCACCGGCTCCGTGACCCGTGCCCGGAGCCAGCCGGCGCGGACGCGGTCGATGACCGATGGGACGTGACCCTGCGGCACGTGAAGCACCACGTCGCCGTCGCGGTTCAACCCGCCGGTGCCGTCCCGATCCACCTCGCAGGCTTCCCAGTCGTCGCCGGTCCAGGCCTCCCAGGTGAGTGGCGGGTCGTTCGGGTCGACGCCGACGCCCTCGATGCGGCACTGGAACCGGAGCGTTACGGCGTTGGAGGGCACCGCCTCGGTCAGGCCCACCAGCAGCACGTCGCCGGGCTTGGGCACCGTGTCGAAGCAGAAGAAGCCGCTTCGGATCGCCAGCGCGTCGGTGTGGTCCCGCACGCCGGACTTGCCGATCGCCGAAGCCACCCGGGCGAGCGATGACGTGACGATCGGCAGGGCACGGATGGTGCTGAAGATGATGGCCTGCTCCGTCCCGGTGCGGACGGTCGCGGCCTCCGTTCCGGTCTGGATGGTCACGGTCTCCGGCTGCGGCGCCGAGAGCCAGAACGTGACCGGCGCCCGCGCTGCGTTCGGCGGGAAGAGGCGCACGCCGATGAGCTCCAGGAACTTGATGTAGTTCCGGTCGGGCACGCGGTTGAGCCGGTAGAGCAGCTGGTCCGTCATCCAGGCGAAGACCTCGATGAGGGTCACCCCCGGGTCCGAGACGTTGTGGTCGGACCACTCCGGCAGGCGCTGCTGCACCAGGCGCTTGGCGTCGTCGACCAGGTCCTGGAAGCGGCGGTCGTCGAGGTTGGGGACCGGCAGGACCATGACTCAGCGCTCCAGGCTCAACGCTCTTCGGGGATGGTGTAGAACGGGAAGACGAGGTTGCGCGGGTCGTTGGTGTTCGTGGCGCGGTAGCTGAGATCGATGTACAGCACGCCGTCCCCGGCCGCCGCCACCGACACGTTCACGGACACGACCTCGATGCGCGGCTCCCACCGCAGCAGGGCGGCCCGCACCTCGTAGGCGATGCGTGCCGCGGTCTCGTCATCGGCGCGGGCGAAGACCAGGTCGTGGATGCCGCAGCCGAACTCGGGCCGCATCGGCCGCTCCCCGGGCGCGGTGCCGAGGATCAGCCGGATGGCTTCGTCCAGCTCCTGCCCGTCGGCGACCAGCGCCATCCGACCGGTCGCGTCGGTGCGTACCGGGAAGGCCCACCCTGCGCCGATGAACTCGCTGGCCATCGCCTCGTCCTGCCTAGCCGACGAGCACGGTCATGACGCTCGGCACCAGCGTGCCGGGCGTGACGCAGAGCGTGCAGACCGATGACTGGTTCGCGGCGGGCTTGCCACCGATCAGCACCGTCGGGCTGCCGCTGGTGATCCGTCCCACCTGCATCGGCGGCGCCATGAACGGATCGCTCGCGTGCAGCCCGACGTGCGGCGGCACGTTGAAGCCCGACGACCCCATCACGGCCGCCGGTTTGCCGCCGATCATCACGGTCGGCACGACCGACTGGAGGACGGGCGCCGAGAACGGCATCGGCGGGGCAGGCGCCGGTGCGCCGGCCGCGGCCGGGATCTGGTGGATCGGGCACATCCCGGTGATGCGGTCGTTCATGACGATAGCCGGAGAGCCCATCGCAGCCTCAGTTCAGGGTGATCATGCCGCCGTCGATGTCGACGGTGGCGTCGGCCTTGATGGCGATCTTCGGAGCCTCGAGTGCGATGTCGACGTCAGCCTTGAGCTTGATGTTCATGGCTTCGATGGTCACCTTCGGGTCGCCGAAGATGCGGATCTCGCCGGTCGTCTCGTTGAGCGACAGCCGGAGCTTGTCGTCGCTCGACAGCAGCGCGATGCCGGACTTGCCGTCGTCATCGAACAGCACGAAGCGATGGCCCTTGCGGGAGACGAAACCGCGCCGTAGCACCTTTCCGTTGTCGAACAGCACCCGGCCCAGTCGCGGCCTGTCGATGCCGTTGTAGAGGCCGCCGAGCACGTAGGGACGCCGCACGTCGCCGAACTCGAACGCGACGAGCACCTCGTCGTGGACCTCGGGCAGGAAGACGGCCCCGCTATCCGGCCCGGCACCCAGCTGGACGACCCGCGCCCAGTCGGACTCGTAGTCGTCCGAGAGCCAGGGGAACATGAGCTTGACCCGGCCGACCTCTTCCGGGTCCTCGTTAGCGGTGACCTTCGCCACGACCATCCCGTGGATCGCCGCCTGCCCGCCGGTCGTGCCGTTGGCGCCTCCCCCGGTCGCGAGCCCCAGCAGCGAACGCTCCTGGCGGCCGCTGACCGTGAACTCGGTGCGGTAGCCCCACTTGTCGAAGACGTGGCGCGTTGCGCTCGGCACGTAGCGCCCCACGAAGTCATCCGCCACCACCGAGACGCTGAACGCCTTGCCGGCGCGAAGGGCCGGATTGCCGCGCGCGACACCAACGGCCTCGGCGAAGGCGGTCCCGATCTGCTCCGCGAC
>JACDBP010000094.1 GCA_013694835.1 Chloroflexota bacterium | reverse complement strand
GCCTTGAGCTCGGCGCGGACGATTACCTCACCAAGCCGTTCAGCCCCAAGGAGCTCGTGGCCCGCGTGCGAGCCGTGCTGCGCCGCGTCGAGGGCAGTCGCGCTGCCGGCGGGATGATCCGTGCCGGCGAGGTCGAGCTGGATGTCGAGAAGATGCAGGTCACCGTCGCCGGGCGGCGCGTCGAGCTGACACCGACCGAGTTCCAGATCCTCGCAGCGCTGGCGCGTCAGCCGGGCCGCATCCTTACCCGCGCCCAGTTGCTCGACGTGGTGCACGGACAGGCCTTCGAATCGTACGAGCGGGCGATCGACGCCCATGTCAAGAACCTGCGGCGCAAGCTGGAACCCGAGCCGGGAGCGCCGCGCTTCGTGCTGACGGTGTTCGGCGTCGGATACCGCTTCGCAGACGTGGATCGCTGATGCCGGGCGGCCCGTGGCGCGGGCGTCGCGGCGAGCCGCCGCCGTGGTGGCCTGAGAACGAGCCATGGTCGCCGGCGAAGGACGGTGGATGGTGGCGGCGTGGCGCCGGAGGCGGTCCATCTCGCGGTGGATCGCGCGGCTTCATGCGGCGGATCGGCTGCTTCGCGGTCTTCGTCGTGCTCCTGGCGACCGCCGGTGCGCTGGTCGGGCTTCGTGCCCTCGGATCGGTCGTGGGCTTCGTCGCGGCCTCGACCGAGGAGCGCCATCTCTCGGTCGTGGCGCTGGCCATCGGGATCGCCGTGGTTGCCATCGTGGTCCGTGGTTTCCGGCGGCTCGCCGCTCCCGTCGGCGATCTTGTCGAAGGGGCTGGCCGGATCGAGGCCGGCGACTACACCGCGCGGGTCGCGGAGCGAGGTCCCGGAGAGGTACGTTCGCTGGCGCGGGCGTTCAACCAGATGAGCAGCCGGCTGGAAGCCAACGAGACCCAGCGTCGGACGTTCCTCGCGGATGTCGCGCACGAGCTGCGCACGCCGCTGTCGGTGATCCAGGCTCGACTCGAGGCGATCCTCGATGGTGTCCATCCGTCCGACGCCGACCACCTTGCGCCGATCCTCGAGCAGACGCGCGTGATGGAACGCCTCGTGGCGGACCTGCGGACGCTCGCGCTGGCCGAGGCCGGGGAGCTGCGCCTGACCGTCGAGCCGGTCGACCCGGTGGCGTTGGTGAACGAGACGCTCGCCTCGCTCGGCGACACCGCCTCACAGGCCCGGGTGAGCATGGACCTGCGCTTCGGCCCCGATATCCCGATCGTCGCGCTGGATCCGGGGCGGATCAGAGGTGTCCTTGAGAACCTGGTCCTGAACGCGATCCGCCATACCCCGCGGGGCGGCACCGTCAGCGTGGTGGTGGAGCCCATCGGGGACAGGTTGCGCCTCACGGTGGCGGACACAGGCCCGGGGATCGAACCGGAGCTCCTGCCGCGGATCTTCGATCGGTTCGTGCGCGGCGAGGGCTCGCACGGCAGCGGCCTTGGTCTCGCCATCGCGCGCGATGTGATCACGGCGCACGGCGGCACCATCACCGCTGAGAGTCCGCCGGGAGGCGGCGCCATCATCCGGGCGGAGCTGCCACTCGGCGGCCCCGTCCTCAGCCCTCCCGCTCCCCCGAACGGAAGCGCCACGCCACCATGAACGTGGCGACACCGACGCCGAAGGCGACGATATTGGGGATGATCAACGCCAGGTTGCCGAGGGACATCCCATACAGCAGCCACGTGGCGAAGCCGCCGAGCAGCACGGCGAGGTAGCCGAGGGACACGTCCGCCGACGAGCGGCGTTGCAGCATGCGGCGGATCTGTAGAGCCGGGGAGATGGCCATCGCGACGCCCCAGGAGGCGGCGACGACGGCAAGGATGTCAGTCATCCGCGTCCGACCGACTATCCCCTTCGTGGCTCAGGCGGACGGGTCGTCGATCTGGCGAGCCGCTCACCGGGAAGGGCCACGAAGGACCGCGCGGCATCCTGACCGTGCTGGCGTAGGCCGGGTCCGCGACTCAGGCCATGTCCCTGGCCGCGCGACTCGGCGCCCTGCGCGCGGGATGCGGGGTGCGCCGACCACGCGCTGGCGTGGTTCTGCCTCGGCCCGTTGCCGATGGACGACGGCCCTGCGCCGCCGTGGGCTCCCCGATGGCCGCCGCCGTTCCTCCCCGGCTGGTGGGTGCCCGGC
>JACDBP010000067.1 GCA_013694835.1 Chloroflexota bacterium | reverse complement strand
TCGGCGGCGGCATCCAGGACGGCCTGCGGGTGACGTGCGAGGCGGCGACGCTCATTGCTGGCCAGGTTCCGGGCGATCTGGAAGAGCCACACGCGGAAGGTGCTGCCCTGGCCCTCGCCGCGCTCCTGGAAACGGGGCAGGGCCGCAAGGGCATGCAGGAACACCTGCTCGGTCAGATCCTCGGCGGCGTGGTGGTTGCGTGATTCGTACACGGCGAAGCTGTAGATCTGCCCCACATACTTTCGATACAGCCCCTCGAAGCGCTCGGGGTCGCGCCGGGCGGCCTCGACGGCAGGCCGGTCAGCGTCGAACGGGATGGGCAGGGCTGCCCGTGTCCCTACCCTCCTGAACACCGAGGCAGTCTAGCCGTTACACCCGGTAGCAATGTCGGCCGCCGGGTGCTGGGCTGTGTGGCCGCTGCCGGCTGCGGGGCTCCGCGGCTGCTGGGCTGTGTGGCCGCTGCTGGGCCGCGCGGCCGGCTCCCGGTTGCGGGCCGCGCGTCCATCACGGGCGATCCACCGGCGCTCGTTCGCTGGCTCGCCCATCCCACGCAAGTCCCCGGACTCCTGCCGCCCGAGGCGAGCTCCCGGATCCAGCCGTGCCCCAGCAGAGTCGTGCGGGTCAGCCCCGCCCTGGCAGGTCGAGCAGGCGGCAGCGGGTGACCTCGCCCGAATCGATCGCGATGACGGCCTCAGTGGTGCGGACGAGAAGCGCGCCGGTCTCGGGATCGACGCCAGTCGCTTGCCCATGCACCAGCGCCTCGCCGAGGAGGACCTCCACCGGGCGGCCCGTGGTCAGCTGGCGTCGCGTCCAACCGCCGGCGTCAAAGTGACCGGCGAGCAGTGACTCATAGCTCGGTCCCAGGCGGGCAAGGTACGCGTCCAGCAGCCGGTCGCGGTCGATGGGCCGGTCGAGCGTGAGCTCGCGAAGGCTCGTCATGCCGACCGCGAGCTCCGTCGGGAACTCGTTCGCCGGCCAGTCCGCGTTGATGCCGATCCCGATGATCGCCGTCTCGACGAAAGCGCCGGTCGCGGTCGTCTCTCCGAGCACGCCAGCGAGCTTGCGCAGCAGCCCGTCCTCGCCTACGGCCACGATGTCGTTGGGCCACTTCAGCCAGAGGGTGTCGCCGTCCAGGCCCGTCACTCGCTCGGCGGCATCGAGCATGGCCAGCGCCGCGATCGCCGCCAGCCGCCAGCCGTGGTGCAGCGCCAGGTCCCGCGGCCGGAAGCCGGCCGAGAGCAGCAGTGCCCTGCCGTGCGGCGCTGTCCACGCGCGGCCCTGCCTTCCGCGCCCCGCGAGCTGCTCATCAGCGGTCGCGATCGCCACTTCGGGTGTGCCCGCCGCCAGCCATTCGCGCACGATCCGCTGCGTCGAATCGACGGTGCCGAATCGCTCCAGCCGGCTCGGCAGTGACGGCATCAGCGTGGCCCGGGCATCCGCTTCGACGCGCCTCGCGGCATCAGCCCACCCCCATCCGCGAGCGACCGCGCGTTTGGGTTCGATATATGGGTACGGCGCTCATCTGCGATCGAGTCGCACCGAGTACCGGAGGTCACCGTCGATCAGGTGACCGCCTGTCCTGTACCACAAGCAGAACAGCGATTCCGGGGGATGAACCAAGCGAAGAAGGCGCGCGACCGCTCAGCCACGCAACATCTTCGAGGTAGCCGCGGCCTCCGGGCTCGCCTCGACGACCTCTTCCGGCTGCTCCAGCTGGAACGCGGTGTGGAGGGCGCGGGCGGCTCGTTCCAGGTCGTCCTCCGCGATGATGCAGGTGATCCGGATCTCCGAGGTGGAGATCATCTCGATATTGACGCCCTGGTCGGCGAGAGCCCCGAACATGCGCGCCGCGTAACCCGGCGCGTTGTGGATGCCGGCCCCGACGATGGAGACTTTGGCGATCGCCGAATCGGTCGTCAGCTCGCGCGCGTCCATCTCCCGGACGATCGGCTCGAGCAGCCGCTTGACCTTCGCGAGGTCGGCCCGGTCGACCGTGAACGACATGTCCGTGGCACCAGAGTGGGACACATTCTGGACGATCATGTCGACCCGGACGCCGGCAGCTGCGAGCGGCTCGAACACGCGTCGGGCGATGCCGGGCACGTCCGGCACGCCCACGAGCGTCACCTTCGCGACGTGGCGATCCGTGGCGAGCCCGCGGACCTTGTTGCGCTGCTCCACCTGTCGATCCTCCTTGATCCGGGTGCCCGGGTGCTGCGAGAACGTCGAGCGGACGGCGATCTCGATGCCGTTCACCCAGCCGAGCTCCACCGCACGGGGCTGCATCACCTGGGCGCCCTGGAGGGCTAGCTCGAGCATCTCCTCGTAGCCGACGACCGGCATCAGCCGGGCGTCCGGAACCAGGCGCGGGTCCGCCGTGAAGATGCCCTCGACATCGGTGAAGATCTCGCACCGCTCAGCCCGAAGTTGGGCTGCCAGCGCGACGGCGGTCGTGTCGGACCCGCCTCGGCCGAGCGTGGTGACGTCGCCCGTCACGTTCGATTCCTCCGTCGCTCCCTGGAACCCGGCGACGATGACGACCTTCCCGGCAGCCAGCTCACGGTGGACGCGCGCCGGGTCGATGTTGGCGATGCGGGCACGCCCGTGAGAGGTATCGGTGCGGATGCCAGCCTGGGCGCCGGTGAGGCTGATGGCCGGCACGTCCATTGCATGGAGCGCCATCGCCACCAGGGTGCCGCTCATGTGCTCGCCGGTCGCCAGCAGCACGTCCATCTCGCGCGGGTCCGGGTCGTCGGTGATGCCCGCCGCCAGCTCCAGCAGGTGGTCCGTCGTGTCGCCCATGGCGCTGACCACGACCACGAGCGCCGCGCCGCGCTCCCGGTCCCCCTGGATGCGGTCGGCGACGAGGCGGATGCGGTCAGCGTCGGCGAGCGACGAGCCGCCGTACTTCTGGACGACGATGGGCATGGCCGGATACTAGTGCCCATCGCGGGTCACCAAGACTCCATCGATAAGATGCAGCGCATCAGAGCCGAGCTGCTCGTAGCGCGAATGGAGGGATCGATGAGCAAGGTGACCGACGAGATCCTGGCGCTGGAGAAGGGGTTCTGGACGGAGGCCGACGATCCGGGGTTCTTCGAGGAGCATCTTGCCGACGACGCCATCACGGTCATCGAGCCGATGGGGTTCATCCAGAAACACCAGGCCATGGCGATGCCCGCCGAGAAGCCCTGGCAGGATGTCGAGATGACCGATGTGACGGTTCGCCAGTTGACGCCCGACTGCGTCATCGTCGCCTATCACGGGCAGGGTCGCCACGAGGGAGACGAAGCACCTTATCGGGGCAGCATCGCCTCGACCTATGTCAGGCGCGACGGCCGCTGGCAGCTGGTGCTGACCGCCCACCAGCCCTGGAAACCCGACTGATCGCGATCGGCAGCGCTGCCAACCCGGCCGCGGCGCGAGGTCGCAGCGGGGACGTAGGCTTCGCGCCGTGACCAGCAGCCTGCGGGTGATCCTCGAGATCGGTAAGAAGCGCAAGGTCGTGGCGGGTGCCATCGACTGGCCAGGCCTCGATCGCTCGGGGAACTCTGAGGACGATGCGCTGGCCATGCTGTCGTCGTACCTACCGCGGTATGTCGGCGTCGCCGAGCGGGCCGGCCTGGCGAGTGCGTTCACACGGTCGCGCACGGTCGAGGTGATCGAGCGCGTGCCCGGTTCGAGCTCGACCGACTGGTGGGGCATCGCCCACGTGCCCTCGGAATTCGAGCGCAACGCGCTGTCAGCGAAGGACCTGGATCGGCGGCTCCACCTGCTCCGCGCCTGCTGGGAATACTTCGACGACGTCGCCGCCCGCGCGTCCGCAGAGCTGCAAAGGGGAGCGCGCGGCGGTGGGCGCGAGCGCGACGAGATCATCCGGCACTCGTACGCCTCCGAGCGCCACAACTGGGCCCCCAAGGTCGGCGTCCGGACCGAGCTCGGCGTCATGCTGACTCCGAAGGGCCTCGCGACGCATCGGCAGGAATTTCTCGACGCCATCCGCGCCTACAACGCCGAGGGCAAACTGGCGCGGCGCTGGCCGATCCAGTTCCTCGTGCGCCGCACGGCTCAACACGTCATGGATCACGCATGGGAGATGGAGGACCGGGACCTCACATCCTGAGGTCTCAGGATCCTGGGGTTCATGCGTCCGGCGCGATGAGGTTCACATCAGCCTGGCGGTAGCTCCATCCGTCCGCAGGCCGACGGTCCGCGCGTGGCCGGGCTCGCCGACGACGGCGGCCGCGTCTCGGTACGCCGCCTCGATCCGCGCCGCGTCAATGGACCGCGCAAAGGCGATGACCGTAGAACCCGCCCCCGACAGGCACGCGCCCAATGCCCCTGCCGCACGAGCCGCCGCCACCAGCGCCGGGAGTGCCGGGAACACCCC
>JACDBP010000059.1 GCA_013694835.1 Chloroflexota bacterium | reverse complement strand
ATAGCCGCATTGGGTTTGATCCTCCTCTTGTCGCCGCGCATCCACGCGGCAGTCCGCTGAACGATAGCAGCGCTCTGTGACACGACGGCGTCAGCTATCCGGCGAGTCCACCCGGATCGCCGCCGGGCATTGACAGGGCGCGGTCGCCCGGTCGATCGGCACCGGCTCGAGCGCGGCGCAGCCCGGGCGAGACGATGACCCGCTGGAAGACCACGAACAGCAGCTCCACGGCGATCGCCAGGGCGGCGACCAGGATCACTCCCGCGACCATGCGGTCGTATTCGCGACGAGCGATGCCGTCGATGATGTAGCGCCCGAGCCCGCCCAACGCGACGATCGCCCCCAGGGTCGCGGTCGCGATCACCTGGACGGATGCTGTCCGCAGGCCGCCGAGCACCACGGGCAGAGCGAGCGGGACCTCGACCTTCCGGAGCAACTGCAGATCCCGCATGCCCATCCCCTTCGCTGCCTCGATCAGGTCGCGATCGACCTCGCGGAGGCCGGCGTAGGCGTTGATGACGATCGGTGGGATGGCCAGCAGGGTCATGGCGCCGAATGTGGGGATGAAATCGAGGCCGCCAGTCTGCGGAAAGAAGCGGAGCGAGATGGGCAGGATCATCACCAGCACGGCGTACGAGGGCACCGCCCGGCCGACGTTGGCGACGTTGACGGCGAGCAAGGCTCCCCGACCGGTGTGCCCGATGTACAGCCCGAGAGGCAGTGCCACCAGCGCGGCCACCAAGAGCGAGAGGCCGCTGACCGTCAGGTGCTCGATGAGCCGCGTCGGGATGCCATCGGCGCCGGTCCAGTGCGCCGGGTCCGCGAGCCACGCGAGGGCGCCGAGGAAGATGTCCATGGCTCAGGCGCCGACGCGCCGGGCGTCGATCCAGGGCGTCAGGGACCGCTGGAGTCGGACGAACAGGAAGTCGACCGCGAAGGCCAGCGTCACGGACAGCACGGCGCCGACATAGATCTTGGTCGCGAAAAAGGTCTGGATGCCCTCCTTGATGAACAGGCCAAGGCCACCGAACTCGTCGCCGATCAGGCTCAGGATCATCACCAGGCCGATCGTCGAGACGGCTGCCAGCCGGATGCCTGCCACGATCAAGGGCACGGCAAGCGGCAGCTCCACTCGTCGCAGCTGCTGGCTGCCGCTGAGGCCCATGCCCTGCGCGGCCTCGAGCACGTCCGCTGGAACGGAATCGAGCCCCGCCACGTTGCTTCTGATCAGGATGAGCAGGGTGTAGATCGTCAGGGGGATCTCCGCCGTGAGGAGCGACAGCCCGGTGATCGGCACGAGCACCGCGAAGAGGGCCAGGGCCGGGATCGTGTACAGGATGCCGGCCACAGCCGTGATCGGCCCGTAGGTCACGCGGCTCCGACGGACGAGCAGCGCGAGCGCCATCGCGATGATGAACCCTGCCACTACGGCCACCGTCGCCAGCCAGAGATGCTGGACGGTCCGCAGCACGATGTCGTCGAGGTGATCCGCGATCCACGCCCAGTCGATCAGCGGGCGGTCGCCGGTCATGCTGGAGGCGCCTCGATGGAGTCCGCCTCGCCCGGGTTCTCGCGGGCCCAGGCCGTGATGGCATCCACCGTGACGATGCCCTCGACCCGTCCTGCGCGGTCGACCACGATGCCGGCCTGGACGGCGGCGTCGAGCATCATCGAGAGCGCATCCTTGAGCGTCGTGTTGCGATCCAGCAGCGGTGACATCGCTGAGGCCAGGGACTCGTCGAGGGTGCCGTCGCGAGGGATCCGGGTCTCGGCGATCCAGCCGATGGGCCGCCGGTCGGCGTCGACCAGCAGCAGGTACGGCATGGGATCGGCGGCCGCGCGCTGACGGGCCTCGGAGGCTGGGTCGCCCACGCGCGCTGTCACGGCCGGTGTGAGCTCCAGATCGCGGACGCGGAAGAGAGCGAGCCGCTTGAGGCCTCGATCGGCCCCCACGAACCGAGCGACGAAGTCCGAGGCGGGGCTGGCGAGGATCTCCTCCGGGGTGCCGAACTGTGCCAGCACGCCACCCACCCGCATCACGGCGACAAGGTCGCCGATCTTGATGGCCTCGTCGATGTCGTGGGTCACGAACAGGATGGTCTTGGCGAGGTCGCCCTGGAGACGCAGGAACTCGTTCTGGAGACGGTCCCGAACGATGGGGTCGACGGCGCCGAAGGGCTCGTCCATGAGCATCACCGGCGGGTCCGCGGCGAGGGCACGCGCGACGCCCACACGCTGGCGTTCACCGCCCGAAAGCTGGCTCGGGTAACGGTCGCGATATCGGTCCGGCTCCAGCCCCACCGTCGCGAGCAGCTCGTCGACGCGCTTCCGGCGCCGGCTCGCGTCCCAGCCGAGGAGGGCCGGCACGACCGCCACGTTCTGGCCGATGGTCTGATGCGGGAAGAGACCGATCTGCTGGATGACATAACCGATGCGCCGGCGGAGCTCGACCGGGTCCTCCTTCAGGATGTTCCGGCCGTCGATGAGGATCTCGCCGCTGGTCGGCTCGATGAGCCGGTTGACCATCTTGAGGCTGGTGGTCTTGCCGCAACCCGATGGCCCCACGAGCACGCAGATCTTGCCGGCGGGCACCGTGAGCGACAGGTCATTGACCGCGCCAGGGCCCTTCTGGCCGGGGTCGTAGCGCTTGGTGACGTGCCGGAACTCGACCGTTGCGCCGCCGCGGGCGGAGCCGTCGTCGGTGGGTGGTTCGCCGGTCGCGGGCTGGCCTGCGGGCGTGGCGGTGACGGTCATGGCTTCCTCAGGAGGTTCGGCGAACCGTAGCCGACGGACGCGGAACATCGCAACGTCCGAACGTGCCCGGGCTACACTGCGGACGTCCCAGCGGTCATCCGAGGAGCCGTCCCATGCCCCTGCACCTGCGCGCCGAGCCCGGCGACTACGCGCCGATCGTCCTGCTCCCGGGGGACCCCAACCGCGCCACCCGCATCGCCTCACTTTTCGATGGTGGGCTGGAGTCGGCCCGCAGGGTCAACGATCACCGCGGGCTCTACGGCTACACGGGCACCTTCCGCGACGTGCCCGTCTCGGTCCAGACGACCGGCATGGGAACACCGTCGCTCTCGATCGTCGTGGAGGAGCTGCTGATGCTGGGTGCGACGCGGCTCATCCGGGTCGGCACCTGCGGCGGCATCGGGCCGGGCATGAAGACGGGCGACCTGGTGGTCGCGACCGGTGCGGCTGCTGCCGACGGCTCCACCCGCACGTACCTCCACGGGGAGCCGGGTGCCTTCGCGCCGGACTTCACGCTCACCCGCGCGCTGGTCGAGGCTGCGGACGCTCGCGGCGTGGCGGTCCACCTGGGCCCCGTCGCGACAGTCGATGTCTTCTACAACCCTGACGCGGAGTACGCCACGACCTGGCGAGCGCGTGGCGTGCTGGCATTCGAGATGGAAGCCTCGGCGCTGTTCTACCTCGCTTCGCGCGCTGCAGGCTCCGGCGCCGACGTGCGCGCCGCCTGCGCCCTGACGGTGTCGGACATGCTGACCAAGGACATGTCCGAGAGCGAAGAGACCTACCTGCCGCTCGATGAGCTCGAGCGAGCGACGGACCGGATGGTCGAGATCGCCCTCGAGGCCGGCACGGGCACCGGCACCGGGGCCCGGCGGTCGGACGGCTGAACGCCGCGAGCTCCTGGTTGCGTGACCGCGCTCTGAGCCGGCGGCCGTGACCGCTCTGTCGTCGATCGGGGTCAACCCGACCTCCATCGGCGTGTCGCTCGCGTGGTGGCTCGATGCCGCTCGCTCGCTGGCGGATGCGGGATTCGGCAGTGCCTACTGTTGGGACCACTTCATCACCCGCGGCCGCAACAAGACCGACGCCGTGCTGGAGTGCTGGACGACGCTCACCGCGGCGGCTGCTCTGATCGACCGGATCCGCGTGGGTTCGCTGGTCACCAATCTGATGAACCGCCACCCGGCCGTGCTGGCGCGATCAACGGCGACGCTGTCGGAGCTCGCCCCGGGCCGCGTGGACGTCGCGATCGGCCTGGGCGGACACCACGGCGAGCACGAGGCGTTGGGCATCCCGTTCCCCGAGCCGCCGGAGCGGCTGGCACGCCTGGCGGAAGCGCTCCAGGTCATGAAGCTGCTCTGGACCGGCGGCCCGGTCAGCTTCGACGGAGCGTTCTATCAGTTGCGCGAGGCCTACGGGTTTCCGGTGCCGGATCCGGCACCGCGCCTGATCGTGGGCGCCGCTCGGCCGGGCGGCGTCCGGGCCGCGGCCCGCTATGCCGACGGCTGGACGTCCGATGCCGGGCCGTTCGTGGAGAATCTGGCGCTGTTCCGCGAGACAGCCAGTGCCGCGGGCCGCGACCCGGCGAGCCTCGCGCGGATCGTGACGCTTGACCTGGAGAAGGACGTGCCCCCCGGTCGGCAGCCGATGCTTCGGGACCTGGCTGGCACGCTGGCCCTGTGGCAGGAGCGCGGCGCCACGGAGATCGTCATCAACTGGGTCCGCCCGATCATGCTGGGGGAGGTGCTCGCCGCAGCGGAGCGCGCCCGGGGCTGAGCGCTCGACGACTGGCACCCGGGGATGGCCGTTGGGAGCGCCGCCTGCCTGGGGCGTTTCCAGATGGTCCGAAGACAGCACGGCGGATCGCCATCCTTTCGTGTGAGAGCACCGGTCGATCGGCACTCGGCACGCGCCAGCCAAGGGAATCGGCGGTTCCGAGGCGTCCGTTCGCCGCCAACCGGCATCGGGCGCATCCGCGATCGCCGGCCAGGCGGGTCGTCGTTCAGTCCATCTGGAAACGAGTCGGCTGCGTCGGCGTCGGACGCTTACCGAGCGCGGTACGATTCGGCTCCCGTACCAGCCAGCGAGCGAACTCCACATGCC
>JACDBP010000046.1 GCA_013694835.1 Chloroflexota bacterium | reverse complement strand
CGACGCCACGGCCGAGGATCGCGAGCACCGCCGGCAGGAACGTCAGGCTGCCGACCACGGACACGACCACCACGGCGATGGTGCCGAGCGCCATGGAGCGGAAGAGCGGCTCGTCCATCAGCAGCAGCCCAGCGAGGGACACCACCACCGCGAGGCCGCTGAAGAAGACCGCCCGCCCGGCGGTTCCGCTGGCGGTCTCGATGGCGGCAAGCGTTTCGCGCCCGCGCCGCCGCTCCGTGCGGAAGCGCGAGACCATGAACAGCGAGTAGTCCACCGCGACGGCCAGCCCGATGAGCACGATCAGCTGCGTCGCGTACGAGCTGACGGGCGCCACGACCTGGCTGTAGATGCCGAGCAGCCCGAACGCCGCCAGCAGGGCCGTGAATGCCAGCACGAGTGGCACGACCGCCGCGGCAACGGTCCCGAACGCCAGCAGCAGGATCAGGAACGTGAGGGGGATGGTCAGCTTCAGCGAGCCATCCAGGTCCTCGGTGATGAGCCGGTTGATGTCATCGTTGATGAGCGTCCCGTTGAAGGACTGGATCGTGAAGTCGGGATGGGCGGCAGGGATCTCGGTGAGGACGGCTCGCAGGGGCCCGAGCCGGATGAGCGTCTCGTCCTCGTCTCCGTCCAGGCGACCGACGAGGTAGACGCTGTGCCGATCCTGGGAGATGAGCGCCGCACCCGGCAGTTGCGGGCCGGGCAGGAGCAGCGACGAGATCGCCGGCTGCAGCGCGCCATCGATCTCCACGGTGGGTGCCTGGAGCCGGCGGGCGATGTCCGCGACCGTCGTCTGGTATGAGGGATCGGTGACCGTCAGCGCCGGGTGGGTGACGACAACGTAAAGCGCCTCGGATGGGGGCTCCTCTCCGCTTGCGGCGAAGCGCTCCGGTCCAAGCGACGCCTCGGTCACCGCGGTCGTGTCGTCGCCGCCGGTGGCATCGTCGGTGCGGATGCCGCCCGTCCCGCTGCTGCCGATGAACACGCCGATCGTCAGCACCAGCCAGAGCGTGGCGACCAGCCAGCGGTGCCGGCTGCTCCAGACCGCGATGCGGACCGTGAGCGGCGCGCTTCGAGGGGGTCGAGATGTGGCGATGGGGGTCGTGACCGGCGCAGACATCGAGACCCTCGGTGCGCTCTGGGGCGGTGCTACGTTCTGGGGGCGGTGGTGCGTGCCAGGCTCGCCCCGGAGAGCCGCCGCGAGGCGCCTGGCCGACCCTCGTCATGGTACGTCCGCCGGCGTGCGCAGGCCCCGACCGGCGAACGACGCCTCAGCTCTCGAGCGCGACCTGCTCCAGGTAGGCCTTGATCGCCGGCAGGGCCATCAGGCGCGCATAGAAGTATTCGTTGACGGCGTGCATGGCGGCCCCACGCGCGGCGCTCACGTCGGCCGCGACCACGGCGTCGTTCGTTGCTCCGCGCCTGATGAGGTTGTCGCGGAGCCGCAGCAGGATCGACAGGATCTGGGACTCGGCAGGTCCCTCGAGGACGCTCACCGAGGCCATGATCAGTTCGTCCACCTGGCCGACGACGGTGCCTGCGTCGATGGTCGAACCTGGGCGAGACGCCTCCTCCAGCGCGCGGACCAGCGACGAGACCTGGTAGAGCACCGTCGAGGGCTCGTCGAACAGCTCTCGGATATAGGCGGCTTCCTCGTGCCGGCCCGTGAGCCGGAAGACGTTGTACATCCGTCGCGCGGCCTTGCCGAAGTTGGCCTCGCTGCCGGCGTACTTCCGAACCTCCCGCTCCAGGTCGTCGACGTAGCGCTCCAGCGACTCGCCGGTGAGCTGCTTCGCGATCTTGGCGAAGAGGGGCATCGATTCCGGTTCCAGGTAGATCTCCTGGTAGTACGGGTCGATGAAGCCGTCGAGGGCGTGGATCTCGCCGTCAGGAGCCTCCCACGTGACGTCGAGCATGTTCGATGCGTTCGCGACCCGCCGGCGGACCCGATCCGCGACGATCCAGTCGAGCTTGCACCAGCCTGGGTCTGCGGCTGCCTCCTGCCAGGTGATCGTCATCGGCGTCCCGTCAGGCCGAGCGACCGACTTCTCGCCCGCGGCGACCTCGGCCGCGGTCCATGAGATCGGGGCGCCGACCTTGACCGATCCGCCAGCGTCGTTGACGGGCTCGTGATGCGTCCCGAACTTCACCTCGAGCAGGCGGTAGCCCTCAGCGGACGCCGTTGCCATCGCCTTCTCGCGGATGACGTCGGCGAGGATCGCACAGGCGGCTTCCTTCGTGGGTGCCGTGATGTGGACCCGTTCGAAGTAGTCGGCATCGCCCGGATACGCCTGGATCCTGCCCTGCGCCGCCGAGCCGGAGAGGGCGAGCGCGGTCGCGACCTGACCAGGCCGGTCCTCCAGTCCCACGACCCTGCCGATGGCGCGGAACCGCTCCAGGTCGTCCGGCCGGAAGTCGAGCATCGAGATCTTGTGGCCGAAGACGCCCGCAGCAAGGTCGACGACGATGTCACCCGCGCCCGGTGCGACGGCCATCGCCTCCAGCCATTCGGACGCTTCCCGGGCGTCCATCTCGATGCCGAGTCGCCGCGCCGAGTCGATCACTCCGCTGATGGCGGCCTCAGCATCCTCGGCGGTCGGCTCGGTCGTCGTCGGTTCCGTCTCGCTCGCCATGCGCGGTCCCTCGTGCCTCCGCGGCCTACTGGTTGTCGATCTGCGCCCGCTGCAGGCGTCCCGAGTAGTCGACGTAGATCGATTTCCACTCGGTGAAGGTGTCCAGGGCCGCGTGCCCCGCTTCACGATGCCCGTTGCCGGTGCCCTTCACGCCACCGAACGGCAGGTGCGTCTCCGCTCCGATCGTGCCGGCGTTGACGTAGACGATGCCCGTCTCGAAGTCGCGCATCGCCCGGAACGCGATCCCGATCGTCCGCGTGAAGATGCTCGATGAGAGGCCGTAGCGCGTCTGGTTGAGCGTTGTCACCGCCTCCTCGTAGCCGGGTACCCGGATGACGGACAGCACCGGCCCGAAGATCTCCTCCTGTGCCAGGCGATCCATCGGCCTGACGCCGTCGAAGACCGTGGGCCGGAAGAAGTGGCCGTGCTCCAGGCCCGCTTCCCCGGTGGCGACGTCGCCGCCGGCGATGATGCGGTACTCACCGCGACCGATCGCGGCGTACCCGGCCACCCGATCGAGTGCCGCGGCGTTGATGAGCGGGCCGATCTTCGTCCGTGCGTCCAGGCCAGGGCCCAGGCGCAGCGCGTTGGTGCGATCGGCGAGCCGCCCCAGCAGGTCGTCGGCGACGCGCTCGTGGACGATCAGGCGGCTGGCCGCCGTACAGCGCTGCCCGGTGGTCCCGAATGCCGACCAGACGATGCCATCGGTCGCGAGGTCCAGGTCCGCGTCGTCCATCACCACGATGCCGTTCTTGCCGCCGAGCTCCAGCGACAGCCGCTTCAGCCGATGGGCCGCGGCGATCGCGATGGCACGCCCGGTCTCGCCCGAGCCGGTGAAGGAGATGACCGGCACATCCGGGCTCTCGACGAGCGCCATGCCCGCCTCCTGGCCGCTGCCGATGACGAGGTTCACCGTGCCCCGCGGGAACCCGGCCTCGTGCATCAGCTCGACCAGCAGCACCGCGCAGTGGGGCGTGTCGGAGGCCGGCTTGATGACCACCGTGTTCCCCGCCACCAGCGCCGGCATCGTCTTCCAGCAGGGAATGGCCATCGGGAAGTTCCAGGGCGT
>JACDBP010000030.1 GCA_013694835.1 Chloroflexota bacterium | reverse complement strand
TTCGTCGAACCCGGTGAGCTCCATCAGCACCTCGATGCCCGGTCGGATCCGCATCTCGCGGAAGCGGTCGGCGATCGCCAGCAAACCGGCGGTCGTGCCACCGGCCGCCCCCGCCCCGGGCACGTCGCGGATGGCGCGACCGGTGGTGGCCTCCAACACGTCCGCGAAGCGCGCCAGGTTTCGCTCCAGCTCGGCGACCTGCTGGGTGGTGGCGCCCTTCTGCGGGCCGTAGGTGGCCGCCGCGCCGCGCTCACCCAACAGCGGGTTCGACACGTCCGAGGCGATCGTCAGCGACACCTCGCGCAGGATCGGCGACGCACCGGCGAGATCCACCGATGCGAGCGAGGCGAGCCCACCACCACCGAGGGGCACATCGCCGCCCGCGGCGTCCAGGAAGCGCACGCCGAGCGCGGTCAGCAGCCCGCTGCCGCCGTCGTTCGTCGCCGAGCCCCCGAGCCCCAGGACGATCTCGCGAACCCCGAGCCCGACCGCCGCGGCGAGGATGAGGCCCGTGCCGAAGGTCGATGCCTCCATCGGCGCGAGCTCGTCCGGCAGTCGTGACAGACCGGAGGCCGTCGCAAGCTCGACGATCGCCAGCGTGCCCTGGCGCAGGAACCGTCCGGCCAGTGGCCTCCCGAGGGGGTCGCATGCCGATGCTGGCAGCTCCAGCCAGCCGCCGGCCGCAGACGCGGCATCAAGCGTGCCCTCACCGCCATCGGCGAGCGGAGAGAGCCGGATCTCGTCATCGGGCCGAGCACGCGACCATCCTGCCGCGAGCGCCCTGGCCACGGCGACGGACGTGAGCGAGCCCTTGAACGAGTCGGGCGCGATGAGGATCCTCACGACGGCAGGGCCACTGAGGGCGAGGGGCGCGTCAGGACGAGGCGGGCCCGGACCCGACGGCCACCCGCTGGGCGCGCCGCTCCTGGTACTCGGGGATGCGGAGCATCGGCGGTCGTTCCTGGTCGGCGAGCTCGATGACGGCCAGCGACAGCTCGGCGCGCCCGGAGCGCGGCAGCTTCATGGACGAGCCGAGCTCCGGGAAGAGCCTCGCCTTGTGGCGCTCCTCGAGGCGCTTCATGACGGCCTGGAGGATGACGAACGCCATCTTGGAGAGCCCTTCCAGGTCCTGGTTGCGGTGGATCCGGATGTCCAGGTCCACCTGCCCGAAACCGTTCAGTCCGAAGCGATCCGCGAGGTCGATGAGATGGCCGATCTCGACCGCGTAGCCGGTGAAGAACGGGATCGCCTCCAGGTGCGCCCTGCGCCCCGCGTACTCGCCGGCGAGTGGCTGGATGTAGCCCGAAAGCTCGGGAAAGAAGAGGTTGATGAGGGGCCGCGCCACGAGCTCCGTGACCCGTCCGCCGCCGCCCTCCTTGAGCAGCCCGCCCTCGACGATGGGGCGCTGGTAGTACGCCTTGACGTAGCCGATGCGCGGCTCGGTCAAGAGTGGCCCGAGCGTGCCGTAGATGAACCGCGGGTGCCAGTCCTTGATGTCCGTGTCGGACCACGCGACCAGGTCTCCGGTGGTCTCGTACAGGCTCTTCCAGAGTGCCTCGCCCTTGCCCCGGTAACTTCCGTATTGCGGCAGCACCTCGGCGTGGGTGACCACCCGCGCGCCCTCGTTGGCGGCGATCTCCCGGGTCGCATCGTCGGAGCCGGAGTCGATCAGCAGCAACTCGTCCAGGAGCGGCACTCGTTCCATCAACTGTTGCCGGGTGGCGCGGACGATGGCGCCGATCGTCTCCGCCTCGTTCAGTGTCGGCAGCACGGCGCTGATCGTCAGCCCCTGCTTCTCCTTGAGGGCGACGAGCCGCTTGAGATCGGCGAACTCCGAGTGGTGGAAGTTCGACTCGGCGAACCATCGGTCGACCCGGGCGGGCACGCTCCGCCCCGCCTCTGCGGCGCGATCAGCAGCCTCCAGGGTCTCGGCCTGCTGTGCCCGCTGCTCAAAGGCCTTGGGTGGGATCGGATCGCGGGTCTTGACCACGATGACGGTCGGGCGGCCGTGTTGGGCGATGGTCTCTGGGAGCACCCCGAAGAGCCCTCCCTGGAGCGTGCCGATGCCATCTCCGTTGCGGGGCACGGTGGCGCCGATCACGACAAGCTGGGCCGACTCCATCTCGCGCAGGATCGACTGGCCGATGTCCTGGCCCTCCACGAGCAGCGGCCGCAGCTCGTCATCGGCCTGGTGCCCGATGAAACCGGTCAGCGCGCGCTCGGCCTGGCTGCGGATCGTGGCGTCGATGCCCGGCGGGACGACGTGCATCACGTCCACGTGCGCGTCGAACGAGTGGCCGAGCGCGGTCGCGAACCGCAGCGCGAGCTCGGCATGGGGGCCTCCCCGGACCGGCGCAAGGATGCGGCGCACGTCCTTCACGCCGCGCTGCTTGACGACCGCGATATCACACGGCGACTCCCGGACCACCTCGTCGATGGTCGGGCTGAAGACGGCGTTCTGGCCGCGCTTGCCGCCGGGCCGGCCGCCCCAACCGAAGATGATCAGCTCGGCGTCCTCCTCCGCAGCGACCTCGACGATGCCCTCGGCAGCTCGTCGCCCGATGCGGACGACGGTGTCGACCTCAACACCCGGCGGTGCGAACTCCAGCACTCGCTGCAGCAGACGGCGCGCCTGGCGCGCCTTCGTCGCACCCTCGGAGAGCGGCATGCCCTCCGGCACCTCGACGATGCCCAGCGCCGTGATGGTGCCGCCGTGTCCCATCAGCGCCGCGCCGATGCGCATGAGGTCCCCGGCGGTTCGCGGATTCGCCAGCGGCAGCAGGATCCGGCGCGGCAGCGATGTCGACCTGGTCATGTCTTGCGAGATCGCGTCGTGCGGGCGCGCCCGCGCGGGGCCGGCTTCGGCGTCCGTCCGTTCGATCGCCCGACCTCGGCCTCGGTCCATCTCTCGACCAGGTATCCCTTGCCCAGCTCGAAGGCCTTCGCCTGGCGCTCCACGAACGCTTCCGCCTGGTCGCTGGTCAGCTCGCGGGTCTCGAGGATGAGGCTGGCCACGCGACCGAAGTAGATCGGCACGAGCGACGCGACGAGCTTCTCGGTCGAGACCGGCCCCTCGCGATTGGCGATGCACATGTCGAAGATGAGGCGCGCCCAGAGCTCATCCGGAAAGTGGAAGCCGCTCGCGTCGAGCTGCACCGGCTTGTCGGCGCGCGTCGCCTGGCCGATGGCTTCCTCGGCCTCCTGGGCCAGGCGGGACACGAGCCGGTGGTTCTCCGGGGTGAAGGCCTGCTGCCAGACGGCATCGACATTGATGCCCCCGGCCGCGAACTGCTCCAGCAGCCGCTGCGTGTCCACCGTGAGCGGTGGCGGGTCGATGACGCGCTCGAAGCCGTAGACCGGGATGTCATGCGATGACTGGACGTCCAGCCAGCGCTTGGCGTGGCGCTCGGTCAGGCGCAGGATCGTGCTGACCACCTGGCTGAACATCGGGCCCAGGTCGGCGCCCGGATCCTTGGGGTCGTGCACCTTGGCGCCAAGGCGTGTCTGACAGACCGCGAAGCCGCCGGCGATGGCACTCGTGGTCATCCAGATGTCGATGCCGAACTTGCTGATGTCCGGCGTCCAGTCAGGCTGCTCCAGGTAGTGCCGGATGAGATCCCCCGAGACGCCGAAATCACCGCCGATCGGTTGACGGATGCGGAGCCCGTACAGGGCGCGCGTGAGCGGATAGGTGACGGTGTTGGTGATCGTGCCGTCGTACTTGTAACGGCTGTAGAGCGGAGCCACGAAGTCGAACCCGCCCTTGATGATCGGGCCGGCGAGCAGCTCGATCCACTCCGGCACGATCGAGCGCAGGTCCGAGTCGACCACCACCAGCGCCTGGACCTTCAGGGCGTCGGCGATCCCGAAGATCGTTCGCAGCGCGGCGCCCTTACCGCCCACACCCTCGACCTCGGGATAGGTGAGGCTGATGCGCTGGAGCTTGTTCTTGGGCCGGATGAGGAGGATCTGCTCGATATAGTCTGGCGGCTCCGTCTCGACCACGACTCGCTGCGTCCCGTCCGGCGAGCCCGCGTCCGCGTTGACCAGAACGGGACGCGAGTCCGGGAAGTACTGGACCAGTCCCGCCTGCGCCGCGCGCACCACGTAGCCGATCGTCGCCGCGTTCTTGAAACTCGGGATGCCGACCATCAGATCGGCCTTGCCGAGCCGCTCGACCTCCGTCCGCAGGGCTGGCGGGAGGGTGGAGATGGGCATCGGGCTAACCGTACCAGCGCGTGCCGAATCGCGGGCTCCGACCGAGCGATGCGCCGCTACCCGAGCGCCTCCCGGATCGGCAGCGCAACCTCCCGCGCGATCGTGCGCAGGTGCTCGGGCCCGAGCGTTGCCGGCATGCCCAGGATGAGATGGGTCGAGCCGGCGTCCACGAAACGGAGTGCCCGGGCCACGGCCGCCCGATGCTCGGTCGCGGTGGTCCCGCCCGGAAACTGGGCGGCGAAGGTGAAGCTGGCCGGGTCACGACCCACGGCTTCCAGCTCCTGCACGATCAGGCCGCGCCGTTCGGTGAACTCGGGCACGTCGTCGGTCCCCGCCGGCAGGATCCAACCGTCACCGTAGCGGGCGGCGATGCGCAGGCCGCGCGGCTTCTGACCGCCGAGCCAGATGGGCGGGCCCCCCGGCGTGAGCGGCCGCGGCAGGTTGACCGCGCCGCGCAACGGGAAGAACCGATCGTCCAGGGTCACGCCGGGCGGCCGCGCCGAGGCGTCCGAGAACAGTGCCCTGATCGACCGCGCAGCCGCCTCGAGGCGACTGATCCGTTCGCCGACCGGGGGCAGCGCGATGCCGTAGGTGTCGTGCTCCCCGACATGCCACCCCGCGCCCAGCCCGAGGATGAAGCGACCGCCCGTGATGTGGTCCATGGCGGTGGCCTGCTTGGCGAGGACCGCGGGGTGGCGGAAGGTGTTCGAGAGCACGCCGTGACCGATCCACTTGCCCGGCACGAGATGCGCCAAGGCAGCCGACAGCGTCAGTGGCTCCCAGCTGTCCCCGCCACGTTCGACCCGGGGATCCGAGAGGTGGTCGTTCATCCACGCCGAATCGAAGACATCGAGCTCGCCAGCGGCGGTCCAGGTCGCCTCCAGCGTCGCCCAGTCGACGTGCTGCGGTGAGGTCTTGAAGCCTATCGCGACCTTGGCTCGTCCGCCGGGTTGCCTGACCATCACCGAAGTCTAGGCCGGGGCGAGCCGGGCCATCGGGTCAGGGCTCGGGCGGGATCGCGACGGCTCGAGGCTCGTCCTCGAAAGCAAGGAGGCCAGGCAGGTCGGGCTCAGGCACAACCTCATGCAGCGCCGAGCGCCGTTCCAGCACGTGGTTGACATGGCCCCGCGGCGGGAAACCCGCCCGTGCCCACTCCTCGGCCATCCCGGCCATCAGCGGCGGGTTCGGTTCTGGCAGCCGCATGCGGACGGGCTCGCCAGCCCGTACGCGGACGGCCCGGGCCAGGCGCAACGCGGCACGTCCCTCGCCGGCGAGCAGCGCGATGTTCTGGGTGGGGTCGTCAAGGGACACGCCCCCTCGACGGAAGATGGCGACCGCCGTGACCGCGTCGCTGTCCTCACCGCGTTCCGCGAGCACCTCGCCCCGTCGGAGATGGATCGCGAACCGCTCGGTGGTGAGCTCCTGGGCCGTCCAGGGGCGAGACTCGTACAGGCCATGCCCGTACCGGAACGTGGGATCCGCCGCGACCAGCGCCCACAGCATGGCGAGCGTCGACGCGTCGGACGCGGGGTCCACCACCAGCCCGGCCGTCTCGAGGTTGGCCACGGTCCTGCGGCGTACCGCGCGC
>JACDBP010000027.1 GCA_013694835.1 Chloroflexota bacterium | reverse complement strand
GAAGGAGGTCAGTTGCGGGTGACCGGCCTCATCGGGAAGACACCGACGACGATGGGGGCACTCGGGTCCTGTGAGAGCTCCACGCCGATATCGCCGTCTCGAACGAGCGACGCGATGAACTCGGATTCGCGCTGCGGCAGGCCCACGTAGATCACGCCCCGCTCGGCCATGTTCACGGCCGAGACCTCGTCGAGATCACCGTTCAGCTCGAACCGGCGACGCAGCTCGTGCAGAGGCACGTAGGGGCGCGATTTGATGAAACGGCGCAGCTGGGCGGCCGTCGGTCCCCGTTGGGCTTCACCGATCTCTTCGGCCGCGATCGTCTCATCAACTGTCATTTCATTTCGACCTGGGACGCTTGACGCTTCGGGTATGGGGCGCCCGAGCTGTCCCAGATGTTACCGGCTACGTCCCCCGGACGACGACGAGCTCCCGTGGCGCCTCGTTGAGCGTGTCCGGACCGCTCGGGCCGCAGACGACGATGTCCTCAATGCGCGCCCCGTAACGGCCGTCGATGTAGATGCCCGGCTCGATGCTGAACGCGTTGCCGACCACGAGAGCACGTTCATTGCCCGCGACGATGTAAGGGTCCTCGTGGCCTTCGAGCCCGATCCCGTGCCCAGTTCGGTGGATGAAGTTCGGACCGAAACCCGCGTCCTCGATGACTCGCCGTCCGGCCGTGTCGACATCCTCTGCGGGCACGCCTGGCTTGACCGATTGCGTCCCGGTCGCCTGGGCACGTTGGAGGACGTCGTAGAGATGTCGGTATTCGTCAGTCGGCCCTCCGTACCCGTCTCCGGCTACCCAGAAGGTTCGGGTGATGTCCGATCCGTAGCCCTCGATGCGCCCGCCGATGTCGAGTAGCAGTGGCTGGCCCGACTGGACCACGCGCTCTCCGGGCTCATGGTGTGGTGAGGCCGAATTCGGTCCGCTCGCGACGATCCAGAACGCGGCCTCGTCGTGGCCCTCGGCGACGAGTCGCTCGCGGACCTCGGCAGCGATGTCGGCCTCAGTCCGGCCGATGAGCCGCCCTGTCGCCACCCGCGTGATTGCACGATCCGCGGCGTGGGCGGCCGTGCGGAGGAGCTCGACCTCTTCGGAGTCCTTGATCGCACGGAGATCCGACAGCACGGTCGACGCCAGCCCGAACGCGGCATCGGGCACGACCGCCTGGAGCCGAAGCAGGAAAGTCGCCCAGAGCCGATCCGACACGAGCAGCCCGCCCAGTCTGCCCCACGCACCACCGAGCGCGCCGAGCTGGATCTCCGGCCTGCTGTTGCTCTCATCGAGCAGGCGCGCGACCAGCTCGAACGGATCCTCCGTTTCCTCCCAGGTAATCAGGTCGATCAGACCGGCATGGACCGCTGTGCACTCGCGTGCGGCAGCGAGCTCGAGCCGCGGTACAACGAGACTGGATCGATCTCGGCTGGGGATCACGAGCATCGTCAGGCGCGGGAGGGCGTGCGCCGCGTAGCCGGTAAGCCACTGCAGCTCGGCACCCACGCCGATGAGGAGAGCCGACGCGTCGTGCGCCGGCAGCAATGCCTGCGCACGCCCGAGGCGATCCTCGTAGCGCGCCGCGGGAATCGACCGGGTGCTCACAGCCGGTCGTCGAGCAGGGCGGCTGCGACGTTCGGTCCGTCGTTGAAGAGCTTGTTGTACGAGAAGACGCGTCGCGCGCCGGCGGCAAGCGCCCGGCGGCGCAGTTCGAGGTCCTCGTGCTGGCCAACGGCAAGGACCCTGCGCCCGGCCGCTGTGGCCGTTCGGACGGCGTCGACGCCGTCGTACGCGCGACCGTTGAGATCGACGATCACCGGTGCGTCCGCGGGCGCCTCAGCCAGCGCCGTGTCCAGTTCGGTCGCCGAACGGATAGGGACGCTGGTCGTGCCGGCGCGGTCGACCGCTGCGCGCAGACGCGACGACCAGATCAGGTCGTCGGCCACGATAAGAACAGACAGCGTCGCAACGGGGGAGAGGCTCGGATCCACGGCGCCGTGAGTCTAATCGCAAGCGACGGTCGGACCCCGGCGCGGAACTTACCGGTAGCATCCGCCGCCATGCCCACGATCGAGCGGCCGCAGTGATGTTGTTCGGGCGCATTCCGATTGATCGTGAGCACGCGCTGGGCGTTCTCCTCGTCGTCATCTCCGCATGCGGTTTCGGCTCGGGCGCCCTGTTCGCAAAACCGATCTACGGCGCGGGCGTGGACTGGATGACCCTGCTCGCGTGGCGCTTCCTGTTCGCGGCCGCATTGTCGTGGGGCTGGCTTCTGCTCTGGCCGGCTCACCGGCGCGCGTTGCGGTCGCTGCCCCGGCGACGGATCGCGATCCTCGTGCTGCTCGGCCTGTTCTACCTCGGCAACACCGGCACGTACTTTGCCGCGCTCGAGACCGTGTCGGCCTCGCTCGCGGCTCTGATCGTCTACATCTACCCGGCGCTGGTGGCAGTGATGTCGGTCCGCTTCGCGCGGCGCCTGCAGGGGCGGCGAGCCTGGGGCGCGCTGGCCCTCGCGACGCTCGGAGTCGCGCTGGCGGTTGGCGGCATCGACCCGCAGCAGGCGCCGCCTCTTCTGGGACTCGCGCTGACCGTTGCTACACCCGTCATCTACGCCGTCTGGATCATCCTGGCCGCGCGTCTCAGCGGCGAGCGCGGCGAGTCCCCGGGCGATACCGCGGTGCCGCCATACGACTCGGAGGTAGTCGCGGAGACGCAGGGGACCGAGCCCGCACCTGCGGCGGCGGTGATGATCACGGCGACCGCGATCGGTTGGTCGATCGCCGCACTTGCGACGGGCAGACCTGTCGCGCCCTCGCAGATCCCCCCTGAGGCTTGGCTGCCGTTGCTGGGGGTGGGCGCTATTTCGACGGCCCTCGCCATCCAGACCTTCTACGCCGGCGCGAAACGGATAGGCGCAGCGCGGGCTTCCTTGGTGAGCACGGTGGAGCCCGTTTACACAATCGTGTTCGCGGCCATTCTGTTCGCCGAAGTGCTCACACCCCTCCAGCTGCTGGGAGGCGCACTCGTCATCATTGGCGTCGTGATCGCCCAGACAGGCGAAGGGAGAAAGTCCGGATGAAGCTCGTCTCGTATCGAACGCCGCAGGCCTTCGCGGGGGAGCCTGGGCGGGCGGAAAACCTGGGCATCGCCGTCGGCGACCGTCTCGTCGCCGTTTCCAGCCTCGGCGCGGGC
>JACDBP010000020.1 GCA_013694835.1 Chloroflexota bacterium | reverse complement strand
CCGGTCGGCGACAAGAGCAAGGGGCTCCGGCGCAAGATCGCGTACGGCTTCCTGATCTTCTATGCGTTGCTGATGTTCGTCCCGTTCCTGTGGGTCGTGGTGACCTCGTTCAAGACGAATGCCGACGCACTTCGGCTGACCTTCCTGCCGAACCCGTTCGTGACGATCGGCTGGGAGAACGCCTTCAACAACCTCAACCCCACGCTGCCCAGGCTGTTCTTCAACAGCGCCCTCATCGCCGGCACAGTGAGCGCCACCAACCTGATCTTCGGGAGCATGGCCGGCTATGCCTTCGCCCGGCTCCGGTTCCCGGGGCGTGAGGCGCTGTTCCTGCTGGTGCTGGGCACGCTGATGATCCCGGATCAGCTGCGGATGGTGCCGATCTACCAGATCCTGCGGGCAGTTGGCCTGCTCCAGGGAACGGCCCAGTACATCGGCGTCATCGTGGTGCTGGCTGTCGCCGCGACGAGCATCTTCCTGCTTCGCCAGTACTTCCTGTCGATCCCCAAGGACTTGGAGGAGGCGGCCAAGATCGATGGCGCCGGCTTCTTCACCACTTTCTGGCGGGTCATGCTGCCCCTCGCCACGCCGGCCATTGCAGCGGTATCGATCCTGCAGTTCCAGGGCGCCTGGAATGGGTTCTTCTGGCCGCTGCTCATCCTGCAGGAGCGGTCACAGTGGACTCTGCCACAGGCCCTCACGCTGTTCCGCCAGCAGTACTTCACCATCTGGCCGGACCTGATGGCGGTGGTCGCGATGGCGACGCTCCCGATCCTGCTGCTGTACGTCTTCTTCCAGCGCTACTTCGTGGAGGGCGTGGCCGCCTCCGGTGTCAAGGGCTGAATCCCTCGCGGTCCCGGCCGCGCCGCGTCTTCGGCACGCGCTCCGCGAGGCGGCGAGCGACTTCTACTTCAACTCATGGCGCCTGGTGCCGGCGAACGCCCTCTGGGGTGCTGCCTTCGTTGGTCTGCTGCTGCTGCCGATCCCCGGCCTGGTGACCGTCTTCGCGCTGCCGCTGCTGGGTCTGCCGGTCGCCCTCATCTTTCGGCTCGCGACGCTCGTCGCGCGCGGCGACTCGGTAGCCCTGAGCGACGGCTTCGATCGCCGCATCGTCGGACCGGGGTTGATCATCGGCAGCACGGTCGTGATCGCGGTCGTGGTGTTCGCCGTCAACGTCGCCAGTGGCATGGCCAACGGGGAGCCGCTGGGCTGGATCTTCGCCACGGTCGCCGGGTGGAGCCTCGTCTTCGTCTGGATCTGGAGCCTGGTCGTCTGGCCCGTCGCGCTCGACCCCCTTCGGCTAACTGAGCCGCTCCGCGATCGGATCCGATTGGGGACGCTGCTGGTGCTTGCATTCCCGATCCGGTTGGCGATGATGTCGCTCGTCATCACCCTGATCCTGGGCGTCAGCATGGTCCTGTTCGCGGCCCTCCTGACCATCTCGGTCGCGTACGCTGCGCTCGTCTCGGCGCGCTACGTGCTGCCGGCTGCGGACCGCCTGGAGGGTAGGGCGACCGCCGCCGTCGCTGGCGCCGACTGAGGGGTCGGTCGGACCGCCAAGTGGGTGGTCGCTCGAGTGAAGGAGGACCCGCGGGATGTCCATGTCGCTGCCGGTCCAGGTCGGCGTGCCGGCGATCACCATCAACCGCGACGACCGTTTCCTGGTCTGTGGACCTGATGGGCGCATCCGACCGGACGAGGACGAGGGGTTCTTCGTCCGTGACACGAGGATGGCCTCGGGCTACGACGTCTTCCTGAACGGTATGCGGCCGGTCCTCCTCAACGCGGCACCCATCCGCTTCTTCTCCGCCCGGCACCAGTTCAGCAACCCGCAGCTGCTCGACGGCGACGGCCCGATCCCGCGGCAGACGGTCTCGTTCCGGCTCGATCGCACCATGGCCGGCGGGCTGCACGAGGACTACGACCTCGTCAACCACGGCCAGCGTGCCGTAGCCCTGACCCTGGAGATCAGGATCGACTCCGACTTCGCGGACCTGTTCGACGTGAAGGACCGGCGGCTGATCCGGCGCGGTCGGGTCAACAGCCGCTGGTACCGGACGGCCGGGGAGTTGCGCACGGGATACGTCAACGGCGCCTTCCGCCGGCAACTGCTGATCCGCGCAGAGCGCGCCGGCTCGCCGGCGAGCTTCGCCAACGGGCGCCTCACCTTCGTCTTCGTGCTGCAGCCCAAGGAGACGTGGCACACCTGCCTCAAGTGGCTGCCGATCGCCGACGAGCAGCGCCGGCCGACGACCCTCGCCTGCAACGCGGTCACGGAGAATCGCGCCGGGATCGCCCCACCACGCCTGCCCAGGGTCGGCCTGCGCACCGAGAACCATACGGTCCGGGCCGCGTGGGAACAGGCGGTGCGCGACATGGACTCGCTGCGCCTGGAGGATCCGGCGGTCGGTCGCGGTGTGTTCGTCGCGTCGGCCGGACTGCCCTGGTTCGCGACGCTGTTCGGCCGCGACTCGCTGATCGTGGGCATGGAGGGCATCTCGGGATACCCGGAGTTCGCCGCAGGGGCACTGCGGCGTCTCTCCCAGCTCCAGGCCACCGGGAACGACCCCGAGCGCGACATGGAGCCCGGCAAGATCCCTCACGAGGTCCGGAACGGGGAGCTGGCCACGCTCGGGCTGCTGCCGTTCGCGCCGTACTACGGGACCCACGACGCCACGAGCCTGTTCCTGATCGTCTCCTCGTACCTCTACCACTGGACCGGCGACCGCGGCATCCTCGAGCGCTACCTGCCGAACCTGGACGCCGCGCTGCACTGGGTGGACGCCTTCGGCGACCGCGACCGCGATGGCTTCCAGGAGTACGCGACGCGTTCGAGCAGGGGCTACTACAACCAGGGCTGGAAGGACGCCGGCGATGCGATCCCGGCGGCCAACGGCGAGCTGGCGCCGCTGCCGCTGGCGCTATGCGAGCTGCAGGGCTACGCCTTCGATGCCAAGTCGCGGATGGCGGACGTCTACGACCTGCTCGACCGGCCGAAGGATGCCCGGCGGGTCAGGACGCAGGCAGCCCGACTGTACGAGCGGTTCAATGACACCTTCTGGTGGGAGGCCGAGGGCACCTACTACCTGGGCCTGGACGGCAAGAAGGAGCCCATCCGCTCGGTGGCCTCGAACGCCGGGCACCTGCTCGCATCCGGCATCGTGCCGGCCGAGCGCGCGGGACGTGTCGTGGCCCGGCTGATGGCCGATGACATGTGGTCGGGCTGGGGGATCCGGACGCTCTCCTCGGAGCACGTGGCCTACAACCCGTTCAGCTATCACACGGGCAGCGTCTGGCCGCACGACAACGCGATCATCGCCGGAGGCTTCCGCCGCTACGGCTACATCGCCGAGGCGGCCGCGGTGGCGAAGGGCACCTTCGACGCCGCCGGCTGCTTCGTTGCCCACCGCCTGCCGGAATTGTTCGCCGGCCTGGCCCGCGATGAAGGGGCCTTCCCGGTCCAGTACCTCGGGGCGAACGTGCCACAGGCCTGGGCCGCCACCTCGGTGATCCGCCTCATCGCCGTGCTGTGCGGGATCACGGCGGTCACGGACCCGGCAGGCTCGCGGCTCTACCTGGATCCGGCCCTCCCGGATTGGCTGCCGGAGCTGACCATCACCAACCTCCGGGCCGGGAACGGAGCGTTGGCGCTGCGCTTCCGGGACGGCGAGGTGGAGGAGCTGGCCAACACCTCGGGCTTCGAGGTGGTCCACGCCCCCAGTCCCCACGCCGTGCCCCGCGAGGGGACCGATCAGACCGCCGGCCGAGGGGTGACGGCCGCCGCGAGCCGTTAGCCGGCTGGTGCCGCCTCTGGCATCGGGGTCTCAGCCGGCTTGGCCCGTGAAGCTGTCTGCGCCAGGATGACCGCCGAGATCACGAGGATGCCGCCGAGCAGCTGGATGGGGGTCAGCAGCTCGCCGAACAGGAGCGTCGCGAGCACGATGGTGTAGACGGGCTCGACCGTGCTGACGAGCGAGGCCTGCGCAGCGCCGATCCGGCGGACGCCGGCGTAGAACGTCTGGACGGCGAGGGCGGTGCTGACGATGCCGACACCCAGCACCCCCAGCCACGCCTCCGCGGGGATGACGCGGGGATCCAGCACGGGTCGGCCGGCCGCGAACGCGACGATCAGGTACGTCACGCACGTCGCCGTCATCATCACCGCGGCTACGGGAGCCGGGTGGGTCTGCTCGGCGTCGGCCACCGCCTCCGCGTCGTGCGGCGCGACAGCCCGTTCCGCAGCCTCCTTCGGGCGCTCCCCGCCGAGACGTGCCGCCAGCACGATCCAGACCGCGTACCAGATCGGTGAGATGACGGCCAGCGACAGCCCGACCAGCGGCGGCATGTCCAGGGCGTCGATGCCGCCGACCGCCAGCCCCACACCGACCGTTGCCATCGCAAGCGCGAGCCACGGCCGTCGTCCCTCCAGCCGCCGTCCCCAGCGCAGCGACAGCACGGCCACGATCGCCGGATAGAGGTACACGATCAGCGCTGCCAGCGACACGTCCACCGTCTCCAGTGCCGCGTAGAACGTCGCCGTGTTGCCGAAGAAGAAGACTCCCAGCGCGACGAGCACGAGGACGCGTCGCCGCGAGAGCTGCCGGAGCGCGCGCCGGTTCGCCGGCCAGGCAAGCAGCCACGCCCATGAAAGCACCGCTGCCAGGAGGAAGCGCCACGTCATCAGCGTGAGCCAGTCGACGCCCGCGGCGTACACCGGTTTCGCGAACAACCCACCGGAGCCATAGCCGCACGCGGAGATGACCACGAGGGTCAGTCCGATCAGGCGCTGCCGCCGGGCTCGGGGGCTCGCCGTCGCGTCCGTCGTTGCCGTGCCGAGCCTGTCCATCCGAAGCGATGCTACAGGCCCGACAGCCCCGGTGCGTAACCCCTCAGGGCCTTGAGACCGGCTACCCTGACAAGCGCGGGCGTGCTACCGCAATGACCGCGCTGGCGCTACAGTCGTCGAAAAGGATCGGAGGATGGCCATGCCCGGACAAGAGTCACTCCCAGGCACCCTCAGGCGCTCGCCGAAGAAGGCGCAGGAAACCTGGATCAAGACACACGACAGCGCGGTCGAAAGCTACGGTGACGGCGAACGCGCCCACCGAACCGCGTTCAAGTCGCTGAAGCACTCCTTCGAGAAGGTGGAAGATCGCTGGGTGGCCAAGAAGCAGAAGGGTCCGTCGGACCCGCGGTCGGAACATCGCGGCAAGGCCGCTCGCGACGGCCGCGGGGAGGCGCTCGGCGGGGTGGACCTGTTCGGCCACACCAAGGCCGAGCTGTACGAGCGAGCGAAGCGGCTGGACGTCAAGGGCCGCTCGACGATGGACAAGCTGGAGCTGGCGCGCGCCATCGATCGCAAGCAGTCCTGAGGGCGTGGGCTTGATCCGTCAGCCTGGGTGATCGAGCTCGCGGTCGCCGGGCTCGTCGGCGGCAGCCGGCTGCTCCGGTGCGAGGCCGTCCTGCTCGACATGGACGGCACGCTGGTCGACTCGGGGACCTGCGTCGAACGCGTCTGGATGACGTGGGCGGACCGGCACGGTCTCGACGGCGACGCGATCATGCGGGTGGCGCACGGGCGTCAGAACCACGAGACGGTGAAGGCAGTGGCGCCACACCTGGACAGGCCCGAGGAGTACGCCTGGATGATGCAGGCAGAGGAGGATTGTCGCGACGGGGTCGTGGCCGTGCCCGGTGCCAGCGAGCTGCTGGCAGCGCTGCCCCGCGAGAGCTGGGCCGTGGTCACCTCCGCGTGGCGGCGGCTGGCGGACATCCGCCTGGCCTGCGCCGGGTTGCCGGTGCCGCGCGTCCTCATCACTTCCGACGACGTCACCCGCAGCAAGCCCGATCCCGACGGCTACCTCGCGGCGGCAACGGCGCTCGGCGTCGATCCGTGGGCCTGCATCGTGATCGAGGACTCACCGGCGGGAGTCGCCGCCGGGATGGCAGCCGGCGCGACCGTGATCGGCATCACCGTCACCTTCCCGGCCGAACGACTTGCCACCGAGCTTCACATCCGCGACCTGCGGGCGATCACCGTCCGCGTGAGCACGCCCGGGGTAGAATCATCGGCCCCGCCCCCGGCAAGCCAAACCTCCGGAGATCGCGGGCCTAGATTCACGAGGACCCGTGCCACAGACCAAGCGACTCGGCGACACCACGGAGAGGATCAGCCGTCGCGACCTGCAGAGTGAGCGGATCCGCGCGCTCGGGCGCCACGATGCCGTCGCGGTCGATGCGGGTACGCCGATCAGCCAGGTCATCCGGCAGATGCAGAGCGCCGCGTCCACCAGCCGCGGTGCCGCCATCGTGACCCGTGAGGGCCGGCTGGCTGGCATCGTGACCGAGCGCGACGTGCTGCTCAAGGTCCTGGGCAGGGACGTGGACCCCAGCGGGCCGGTGGAGGGGATCATGACCGCCGATCCGGAGACCCTCACGGCCGACGGGTCCCTCCGGGAGGCACTGGCGATGATGGAGCACGGCCACTACCGGCACATCCCCATCGTGGAGGACGACGGGGCCGTGGTCGGCATCCTCAGCCAGCAGGACGTCCTGGAGTACGTCGCCGAAGCATTCCCGCAGGAGATCCTCAACCTGCCGCCTCGGCCGCATCAGAAGATGGAAAAGGAAGAGGGCGGGTGACGACACCGACCGAGACCAGGCCCGAGCCCGAGATCCAGGAGCTGGAGCGGGTCACCATCCGCTTCGCCGGCGATTCGGGCGACGGCATGCAGCTGACCGGCACGCAATTCACCCGCACCGCGGCGGTCTTCGGCAACGACATCAGCACGCTGCCCGACTTCCCGGCCGAGATCCGTGCACCCGC
>JACDBP010000369.1 GCA_013694835.1 Chloroflexota bacterium | reverse complement strand
ACCCTGCGCGGGTCTCAGTGGGCCAGCAGCAGGGGGATGCCGGGGCCGATGAGCGTATGGGCGCCGAGGGCGATGGGGATGTGGGCGCTGGCAGCCGACTGGGTCAGGGCGCGAAGCCAGGGGTCGTCGACCCGGTCACCGCGCAGCAGATCACTGGCGTAGCGATCCTCCGGCGTGGGCCAGCCGGCCTCGTCGCCGCCGAATCGATCCGCCATCAGGACGCGCGTGTCTACGATCGCGCCGTCCGCCAGATCGGCGATCGTTGCCGCGAGGGCGCCAGGCCCGCGGGATTCGATGAGGCGGCCGAGTGTTGCGCGGGGAGGTCTGAGGGCACCGTTTCCGGGGGCCCCATCGTCCGCGCGGGCCGGGCCATGGTGGGCAGACCGGCCGATCGCCAGCGGGCTGGAGGCTCGCAGGCCGCGCTCCTCGGCGAGGAACCGAACCCGACAGCGGACGTTCCGCTCGAGCCACCGAAGCGTCTGCGACCCGGCACGGCCGAACACGAGCAGCTCGCGCCGTGGGTCCCTGGCGAGTGCCCGGAGCTCGCCAGAGCGCGGCACGGACAGGTTGTGCCGGCGCGACAGCTCACGCGCCCACGCCGGAGCGCCCCTGGCAAGGGCCCAAAGACCGATGTCCATCGGCGAGTCGAGGTCGAGAGCAAGGCGCTCGCGACCCGGCAGGTCGTGGACGAGGTAACCGGCATGCTCCTCGAGCCAGCGGGGCAGCGCGTTGTCGCTCGGAAGAGGCGGCAGGTCCCGCAGGCTGGCCGCACGGGCCACCGCGATCACGTCCGACGAATAGCGGTTGTTGGTGAGGGCACGACGGCCCTCGCTCGCGGCGGTCGCGACCAGCCGCTGCGCATCACCCTGCGTCAGGCGTGGCACGGCGCCACTGCCCATCACGATCAGCCCAGCGGGTCGCTCGGAGGCCGTGACACTGGCCAGGAACTCGCCGAAGGTGATGGCGGGGGCACCGACCGACGTCGTGCGACCCGGTCGGCGCAGGACGCGAGCCACGCCGGCCGTGCGAAACCGCCGTTCCTGATCCCCGGCGAGGCGCTGGCGAGCCTCCGCGAGCAACCGGGTCAGCGGCGGCTGCTCGGCGGTCGGAGGATCGTGCGTGACGAGAAGCGTGACTTCCACCACCACATCTTCGCCGAGCCCGTGGCGATGCGAGCCCCGACCTCCGTCGGGGCTATGGTTCGACCGATGGTGCGGGTGTATGTCGGGCTGGGCGCGAATGTGGGGGACGCACCCCGCACCCTGGAGGTCGGCGTAGCGACACTGAGGGCACTCCCGGGCGTCCGCCTTGGCGGCGTCTCACGGCTCTACGCCACGCGGCCGATCGGCGTCACGGACCAGCCCGACTTCCACAATGCGGTCGTTGCGCTCGAAGTCCCGGCCGCACCCGACCCGGCGACCGGGGCCCTGGCCCTCCTCTCAGCCCTCAAGGGCATCGAGCGTGCGTTCGGCCGGCACGACCGCGGCCGCTGGGGACCGCGCGAGCTCGATCTCGACCTGCTCACCTTCGGCCGCCACCGGCTCCACGTCGAGCGACCGCGTTCGGCCGGCAGCCTCGACCCCGCCAGGTCGCCGGTCCAGTGGCTCGAAGTCCCGCACGTCGGTGCTCGGGATCGACTCTTCGTGCTTGCACCGCTTGCCGACCTGGCGCCAGGCCTGGTGCCGCCGGGCTGGCCGGAGACCGTCGAGACCGCACGTCGCCGCAGGGCCGCGGTCGAGAGCCCAGACTCCGTGCGACCGATCGGGTCCTGGGACGCGGGTGCGGCGCGGTGGGATCGATCGCCGTCGGGTTAGCGGCGCGGCGACGATAGCAGGGCGCCGACGACCGGGGGCTCGGCGGCGCCTACAACCGGACGCTGGGCGGGCGGTCCCGATCGAACATGTGGACGGTGTCGACGAATCGGACCTGCTTGGTCTGGTAGGCCATCACCAGCGAGTGGGTTCGCGCACCGCCGCCGAAGAAGCGGACGCCCTGGAGCAGGTCGCCTTCCGTGACCCCGGTCGCGGAGAAGACGAGCGATTCACCCGGGGCGAGATCCGTGGTCGTATAGACGCGTGACTCGTCAGCGTGGCCCATCCGCTCGGCCCGGGCCCGTTCCTCGTCGTTGCGGAACTTGAACCGCGCCTGGATCTCGCCACCGAGGCAGCGCAGCGCCGCGGCCGTGATGACACCCTCGGGGGCGCCGCCGATGCCCATCACGGCGTGCACGCCGGTGCCCGAGACCGCGCAGGAGATGGCCGCCGAGAGATCGCCGTCGCTGATGAGCTTGATGCGGGCGCCAGCCGTCCGGACCTCCTCGATCAGCGCCTCGTGGCGCGGTCGCTCCAGGATCACCACCGTGATGTCACTGACGCGCCGCCCGAGCGCCGACGCGATGGCCCGCACGTTCTCCGTGGGCGTGGCGCGGATATCGACGTGCCCGGCAACGACCGGCCCGACGCACAGCTTCTCGAGATACGTGTCAGGGGCGTGGACGAGGCCACCCCTCTCGGAAGCCGCCAGCACCGTGATGGCGTTCGCCTGGCCGTGGGCGACCAGGTTCGTGCCCTCCAGCGGGTCGACCGCGATGTCCACGTCGGGCATCCCCTCGTGGCGGAGGCCGACGGGCTCGCCGATCCAGAGCATCGGCGCCTCGTCGCGCTCGCCCTCGCCGATGACGATGGTGCCGCGCATCTCGACCTCGTCCATGGTCGCGCGCATCGCTTCCGTGGCCGCCTTGTCGGCGCCCATCTGGTCTCCGCGTCCCATGTAACGCGCCGAGGCGATCGCCGCGGCTTCCGTGACGCGCACCATCTCGAGTGCGAGCAGGGTCTCCATCGGTGGACCTAGTGCCGGAAGTGCCGACGGCCGGTGAAGACCATCGCCATGTGATGCCGGTCGGCGACCTCGATGGCCATCTCGTCGCGGATCGACCCGCCGGGCTGGATGATGGCCGTCACGCCCCGCTCGGCGGCGAGCTGGATCGCATCGGCGAACGGGAAGTACGCGTCGGAGGCGAGACAGCTCATCGTCGCGCGCTCGGCGGCGCGATGGAGCGCGATCTCCACGGCGACCAGGCGCGATGCCTGACCGGCACCCACCCCCACCAGCGAGGCATTCCGGGCCAGCACGACGGCGTTCGAGGTGACATGGCGCACGGCCCGCCATCCGAAGAGCAGGTCGGTCAGTTCCTCCAGCGTCGGCCGGCGCCGCGTCACGACCTGCAGCTGAGCGTGGTCCACGACCGAGGAGTCGATGGTCTCCACGAGCAGCCCGCCCCCGATCCGGTGGAAGGCGAGGTTGGCGATGCCGTAGTCCGAGAGGCCGTCCGGTGGCGTCGACGGCACCGCCAGCACGCCCAGTTTCTCCTTCGTCGCCAGCGTGGCCCGGGCGAGATCGGTATAGCCCGGGCCTACGACCGCTTCGTAGGCGTTCGCGGCGATCGCCTCCGCGGTCCCGTCGTCCATCGTCCGATTGACCGCGATGACCGCACCGAAGGCGTTGACCGGGTCGCCTTCGAGCGCTTTCTGGTAGGCCACGACCAGTTGATCGTTGCTCGCCAGCCCGACGGGGTTGCCCTGCTTGACGATGGCGCAGGTCGGGCTCGCGAAATCGGAAACGATGCGGTAGGCCGCGTCGAGGTCGAGCAGGTCGTTGAAGGTCGGCGGCTGCCCCTGGAGCTGCATCGCGTCGGCCAGCGAGCGCGTCCGATGGGTGGTCTCGCGGTAGAACGCCGCCTGCTGGTGTGGGTTCTCGCCGTAGCGGAGGTCGGACAGCTTCTCCATCACCACCGTGAGCTTGCGGGGGAAGCGGACGCCGCCGATGTGGGTGAGGTAGCCCGCTACCTCGGCGTTGTAGGCGGCGACGGTCGCGAAGGCCTCGCCCGCCAGCCGCTGACGCGTCTCCGGGGAAACCTGTCCGATCTCCCGCAGCTCCTCCACGATCCTGTCGTAGTGGGCCGGGTCGGAGGCCGCCGTGACCCCCGCGAAGTTGCGTGCTGCCGCTGAGAGGAGCGCGACGCCGCCGACATCGATCATCTCGATCGCTTCGTCGATGGGCACGAGGCGAGCACCGACCTGGGGCGCGAACGGTTTGACGTTGACGACCACGAGATCGATGGCCCCGAGGCCCTGGGCCGCCAGCTCCTCGAGCTCCTCCGGCCGATCGCGGCGCGCGAGGATGCCCGCATAGACGGCGGGGTGAAACGTCTTCACCTGGCCACCGGCGAGCGCCGGTACGGCGGTCAGATCGCTGATCGGCCGGACCGTGACGCCGTCCGCGGCGAGCGCTTCTCTGGTGCCGTCGGTGGCGTAGATCTCGGTGCCGAGTTCCAGGAGGGAGCGCGCAAAGGGGGCGATACGGTCACGGTTCGCGACCGACAGCAGGGCTCGCAACCCGTGGGTTCCTCCATCCCTCGTCCGGCCCGCGAAGCAGACGGCCGGCGCCCGCCTCGACACTCCAGGGCTGGAACGGGGCACGGCTCGCGGAGTATAGCAAGGGTGCACCTGCGTCCCGACCGGGCTGCCCGCCTGGGACGCAGGCCAGGCGGCTGAGCCACCACAGGTCGATGTCCGGCTGGCACGGATGCCTTTGCTATCCTCGCGCCTGGCCTTCGATGTCCGCCCGGCCGCGACCGATACCCCTGGGAGTGCGCGTGACCCTGTCCCCATTGGAGTACCTGTTCAAGCAGTTCAACAGCGACCTCTTTCCCGATCTCTTCCACCCGATCTGGATCGCGGCGGCCGCGCTGCTCATCGTCCAGGTGATCCTCTACAACCTGCGCAGCCGGCAGCTCCACCGCCACGAACCGCTCGTGACGATGCAGGAGTGGCTGCTCTGGACGGGCATCGCAGTCTTCGGACTGGTCCTGGTCATGGCCGTTTTCAGTTGGTACTTCTTCTTCGTGCTGCTGACGCTTGCGATCGGCGTCGCGACGTACCTCTGGATCCGTTTCCGACGGTTCCCGCCGATGATCGAGGCGTACAACATGCAGCTTCGGCGGGCGCGATTCTTCAGCGCCGCCAAGTACAAGCATCCCGAGGCCACCGTGCGGCCGGCTCGCAAGACCCGCGGCGGACGCGCCAACAAGCGACGACGCTGACGCGGGTCGCACAGGGTGGAGATCAGGCGCTTCGGTCCGGGCCATCGGCGATCCGACGGCCCGCCGGGAACCCAGGGAGTGACCGGGCGGGTCATCCACAGGGACGAGCGTGGCGCCATCAGCGAGCTGGCGTTCGCGCGGCGCGCCGTGATCACGCCCCATTCGAACCCGAACCACACGCTGTTCATCGTCATCAGCGGGGGCGGGTACGTTCAGGTCGGCGATGAGCGCGCTCGCGTCAACCATGGCGAGGCCGTGGTCTGGCCCGCTGGCGAGCTGCACGGGGCGTATACGGACGGGACGGAGATGCGGGCGATCGTGGTCGAGCTGCCGGAAGGCGGTGTGCCGCTGGTCCTGGAGGGGACGGCGACTCGGTCGATCGTCACGGCTGCGGGCGATGCTGC
>JACDBP010000043.1 GCA_013694835.1 Chloroflexota bacterium | reverse complement strand
GGGCCGCTCGGCCTCGACGCCGGCGGCGGCCAGCTCGTCGAGCAGCTGCCCCTGCCGGGCGTCGCCGAAGTACGCCGCGATCGCCTGGGCGACCACGCCGCCGACCCCCGGAACCGCCTCGAACCGTTCGGGGTCCTTGAGCGCGATATCCCGCAGCGACCCCGCAACGCGCGCCGTCCAGCCGTCCGAGCCGCCCATCGGCTCATCGTCGCGCGGGGGCCAGGTACCGGCGACCCAGTCGGCGAGGTCGATGGCCGTCTGGCCGCCCACCTGGGAAATGCCCAGCGAGTACAGGATCCGCGACAGGGGTCGGCGCTTCGACCGCGCGATCGAGGCGACGAGATTCTCGGCGCTCTTGCGGGCGAATCGGTCCAGCTCGGCCACCTGGTCCACGGTCAGGCGGTAGAAGTCGGCCGGCGTCGACAGCCACCCCTGCTGGAGGAGCTGGTTGACCACCGCGAACCCGGCCCCCTCGATGTCCATGCCCCCGCGACTCGTGAAATGCAGGAAGGACGACATGACCTTGGCGGGACACGACGGGTTCGGGCAGTAGTGACGGACCGCGCCATCGTCACGCACGATCGGTGTGTCGCACACCGGGCAGGCCGGTGGCATCACGAAGTCGCGCTCGCCGCCGGTCCGCCGCTCGGGGATGGAGCGCACCACCTCAGGGATCACGTCGCCGGCTTTCTGGAGCACCACGTGATCGCCGATACGGATGTCCTTGCGACGCACCTCGTCGAGGTTGTGGAGCGTCGCCCGAGCGACCGTCGAGCCGGCTACCTTGGTCGGCCGGAGGTGGGCGACCGGCGTGAGGGTCCCCGTCCGGCCGATGTACGCCACGATGTCCTCGACCACGGTCTCGACCTGCTCCGGCGGAAACTTGTAGGCGATCGCCCAGCGCGGCGCCCGCGAGACCATGCCCAGCCGCGTCTGGAAGTCGAAGCGGTCGACCTTCACCACGACCCCGTCCGTCTCGTAGGGCAGCTCGTGACGCGCGTCCCGCCAGCGCTCCAGGAACGTCGCGACGCCATCCACATCCAGCCCTGCCTCGCGGTGTCGCTCCACCGGCAGGCCGAGGCCCTCGAGCCGATCCAGCGCCGCGGACTGCGTCTCGACGGTGTCGGTCGCGGCGGTCTCGCTCGGCTCGCCCTCGATCAACACGTAGAACCAGGCCGAGAGCCTCCGGCCAGCGGTGACGGAAGGATCGATCTGGCGGAGCGAGCCCGCGCCGCTGTTCCGGGGATTCGCGTAGAGCGGCAAGCCGGCCTCCTCTCGCTCGGCGTTGATGCGCGCGAACTCGGCCTTGGGCATGAACACTTCTCCCCGCGCCTCGACCGAGACGGGTTCGGCCAATCGATCCGGGATGGCCTCGATCGTCCGCAGATTCGCGGTGACGTCCTCGCCGGTGGTGCCATCACCTCGGGTCGCGCCCTGCACGAAGCGGCCCTGGTCATAGCGAAGGCTGATGGCGAGGCCGTCGATCTTGAGCTCCGCCACGTACGAGAGCCCAGGTGCCTGCTCTGCCGCTGCGGGCAGCGCCAAGTTCCGCCGTACTCGGGCGTCGAACGCCTGCAGCTCCTCCACGCTGAACGCGTTGCCCAGGGAGATCATCGGCGTCCGGTGGCGGACCTCCTTGAGCGCCCCGGACGGCGCCGCACCCACGCGCTGGGTCGGCGATCCTTCGGTCCTGAGCGCCGGGTGCGCGGCCTCCAGATCCTGGAGCTCTCGGAAGAGCCGGTCGTACTCCGGGTCACTGAGCTCCGGCACGTCCTCCTGGTAGTACAGCCGGTTCGCGCGCTCGATGACGCTGCGCAGCTCGGCGATCCTCGCCGCGGCCTGGGCGGCGTCGGGAGTCGGGGTCGGGTCGGCCGGATCCACGCCAGCGGTCGGGAGCGTCGCATCGGACATGCGCCGGAGGATACCCGCGGCCCGGAGGTCATCGCCCCGGTGGTGCAGAGCTCGTTGGCTTGCGGGCGCCGCCACCGGATCTGCCCTCGGGGGTGCGTCCCTAACCGCCCAGGATCCTGTCGGCATACCGGGCCGCGCCGCCGAACCAGGACAGGTCGATGATCTGGACGAGGTTCCCATCGGGGTCCTCGAGCAGCGCGAGCTTGCCGCATCGGACGTCGGTCGGCTCCCGTCGGACGGTGTGGCCGTGCCGCCGGTGGTCCTCACAGAAGGCGACCACGTCGTCGACCAGGAAGCTGAGGTCCGGGCTGGGGATCGCCGGATCGGTGTGGATGACGATCTCCGATCCGCCTTCCGCGAACAGGAAGCCGATCTGGCCGCGCTCGGTGTCGGTCCAGGCGCGGCGCATGCCCATCTCGGACTCGTAGAACCGAGCAGCACGGTCCAGATCGCTGACTCGGAACATGACATTGTCGATCCGGCGCAGGACGGGCACGTCTACCCCAGCAGCTCCAGGTTGGCGAGGCTCGCCAGCAGCGTCTTGACCCCGCGGTCGGGGAATGCCACCACGACCTCCTCGTCATCGCGGGTCAGCTTGGACGTCACGACCCTGCCCTCTCCGAACGCCTGGTGCCTGACCTTGTCGCCGTCCCGGTATCGTCGCTCTCCCGGGACGATCGGACGGGGCGGCACCGCACCGATGGCCCGCTCCCCCTTCCCGGGTGCCAGCGCCCGCGACGGATCGTCCGGCAGACCGATCGGCGGCTTGCCGGTGGCCATCCAGCCGTTCGCCGCCGGGTTGCCGTAGTGGTCGCGTCGCTTCGCGGCGAGGTCGCGCGAGGACTGGAACGGCTCGCCCGACCGCGGTGCCCCGGGCGGCGGCGAGTAGCCCCCACCGGGCGCCAGCTGCCTCGGGGCGACACGTCCCCCTCCCCGGCCCAGCAGCCGCGCCGTCGCTCGCTGGCCGAGGATCAGCGACAGGTCGTAGCCGCCTCCGAGCCGCTCCTCCTCCGGACGCTGGTCGTCGTCGTCCAGCTCATCCTGCAGGACCAGCCGCGGGCCGTGCATCAGCTCGTCCGGGATCTCGTGCAGGAAACGGCTGGGGACGGAGAACCCGCCGCGGCCCCACGTCGCTCGCTGGGCGGCGTGCGTCAGGTAGAGCCGGTGTCGGGCCCGGGTGAGGCCGACATACGCGAGGCGGCGTTCCTCCTCCATCTGCTTCGGGTCCTCGAGGGACCGTGCGTGCGGGAAGACGCCCTCCTCGAGCCCACAGATGAACACGATGTCGAACTCGAGGCCCTTCGCGGCGTGGAGCGTGATGAGGGTGGCAGCGTCCGCGTCGCCCTGGTAGCTGTCTTGGTCGGCCACCAGCGCCGTCTCCTCGAGCAGCCGGTCAAGGGCATCCTCGGGCGACAGGTCGGCGTAGCGGTCCACGACCTCGCGCAGCTCGAGCAGGTTCGCCCAGCGATCCTCGCCCTCCGTGGAGCCGTCGAGCAGCATCACCCGATAGCCGGACTCCTCCAGCACCGCGTCGAGCAGCTCCTGCAGGGGCAGCAACCCGACGCGGCGCCGCAGCCGTGAGACGAGCGCCACGAATCCCGCCAGCGCGCTGCGCGTCCGGGAGGCCAGCGCCGGGGACTCCGCAGCAGCCTGGATGGCCGCCCAGACATCCCCCTCCCTCCCCGCCGCGATGGCGCGCACCGCTAGCAGCGTCTTCTCGCCGATGCCGCGAGCCGGGACATTTAGGACCCGCTCGAACGCCGCGACATCGTGATCGTTGCGCAGGATGCGCAGGTACGCCAGCGCGTCCTTGACCTCGCGCCGCTGGTAGAAGCGCGTCCCGCCGACCAGCTGGTAACGCAGGCCGTATCGCAGGAACGCCTCCTCGATGGCACGGCTCTGGGCATTGGTGCGGTACATGATCGCGATATCGCGCAGGCGGTATTC
>JACDBP010000312.1 GCA_013694835.1 Chloroflexota bacterium | reverse complement strand
CCGCGCTGCCGCTGGCGATGCTCGCGGCGGGCCACGAGAACGGCGAGATCGGCGCGATCGTGGGTGCCGCGTCGGTCTTCAACATCGGTGCCGCCCTGGTCAGTGGCGGCCTCATCGACCGGTTCGGAGGACGGGTCGTCTTCCTGGGTGGTGCCGGCTGCTTCGCGGTGGCCGGCGTCCTACTGGCCACAGGACTCGCCACTGCCGGCGGCCCGGTCGGGATGCTGCTCGTGGTGCGGCTGCTTCAGGGCATCGGGCTCGGCGCGGTGATGCCGGCGGTGCTGAGCATGGTCCCCACACTCGTCGAACGTCGCCACCTTCCGATGGCACTGGGCTTCGTCGGCGTCGCCGCGAACCTGTCGCTGGCGGTCGTGCCACCACTCTCGCTCGTCGTCCTGGACCAGGCGTCGCTGGCGGTCCTCGCGGCGATGACGGTCGGCGTCATGGGTGCCGCGGCGCTCGTCGTCTGGCCGATCCGTCCGCAGCGCGGCTCCGCCGGGCCTCCCCCGGCCCCCCACTCGTTCCGTCCCAAGTGGCGGCGGGCATGGCTCGGGCCACTTGCCATCACGCTCCTCTTCATCGTCCACTGGGGCGTGCTGACAGGTTACCTGCCGCAGCGAGCCGCCGCGGCCGGTGCCGACGTCGGGCTCTTCTTCACCGGCGACGCGCTGGCACTCCTCGCCGTCCGTATCCCCGGCAGCTACCTCGCCGGCAGGTTCGGATCGCGCTGGATCTGTGTCGGCGGCCTGGCGATCGGCAGCGTGGGTCTCCTGTTGCTGCTCCTGCCACCGACGACGCCGCTGCTCATCGCCGCCGGCGCGCTCAGCGGGGCGGGCGCCGGCCTGGTGCTGCCGACCCTCCTGCTCGATCTCACGACTCGCAGCGACGCCTCGGATCGGGGAAGCGCCTTCGCACTGTTCTCGGTCGCGTTCTCGATCGGAATCGCTCTGGGCAGCATCGGCATCGCGCCCGTCATCGACGTGGCCGGATTCGAGGTCGCGCTCGCCATGGGGATCGCCGCATCGGCCCTCGCCGCCGCGGTCGCGGTGGTCGACCACCCTGCGGTCGCCGCGCGGTCCGGCCCGGCCGGATCCGAACGCGCCTTGGAGGTGGGCGGCTGACGGTTCGGCATACTGCAGCGGGCTGACGCGACCTGATCGACCACGGAACCGGGGCCGCGTCGCAGTTGTAGGTGACGTGAAGCGGTGATCGGCCCCTCCACGAGCGACGACGATCTCGTCCGGCGCGCCCGAGAGGGCGAGATCGTCGCGTACGAGGAGTTGGTCCGTCGCTACCAGGATGTCGCATTCCGCACCGCCTACCTCGTCGCGGGAGGTGCCTCGGAGGCCGAGGATGCCGCTCAGGACGCCTTCATGAAGGCCCACGCCGCGCTGCCGGGCTTCATCGGGGGTGCGCCGTTCAGGCCGTGGATCCTGCGCATCGTCGCCAACGAGGCTCGGAACCGGCGCCGGTCGGCGAGCCGCCGCGAGGCGCTGGCGCAGCGCGCGCAGAGTGCCACGGAGGTGGGCCACGGTGACCTCTCAGGGGTCGCGCCATCCCCCGAGGTCCAGGTCCTGGCGAACGAGCGCCGAGCCCGCCTGCTGGCTGCCGTCGAGGCCCTGGCCGAGCCGGACCGCCTCGTCATCGGGGCGCGCTACTTCCTGGAGCTGTCCGAGGCCGAGACGGCCGATCTGCTGGACGTACCACGGGGCACGGTGAAGTCGCGACTTTCCCGCGCCCTGGGGCGGCTCCGCGATACCTACGGCGTGGTCGATCGGGAGTCGAGCGGTGAGTGACCCGCGTCGCCCGATGGACCCACCCGACGAGCGAGCCAGCGTGGGCGGCGATGGTGCGCTCGACACCGAACTCGACGCCCGCCTCGACACCGAGCCCGACGCCCGGCTCGACATCGGGCTCGAAACCGAGCTGCGGTCGCTCGCGCAGCACGTGGACTTCCCCCCGACGCCCGACCTCGCCCAAGCCGTACGGTCGCGACTCGAGGCTGAGGTCGTCGGCGACTATCCGGCCCCTGCCCCGGCCGCCCGGGCACCGGGTGGGCCAGCACCGGCCACGTCGGCATGGTCGGCAGAGGATGCGACGGCGCCGATCCCGATCGACCGCGCGCGACCCTGGCGTTACCGCGTCCGCAGATCGACCCTTCTCGCGGTCGCGGCCCTGCTCGTGCTCGCTGGGGTCGTAGTGGCGGTCACTTACGCCCTTGGCGGGTGGCGGCTCTCCTTCGTCGAGCAGCTGCCGCCCTCGCGGCCGACCGCCACGGTTCCCGCCGCGGCCAGTGTCGGCGGCGCGACCGCAACACCCAGCTCGCGCACGCTCGTCCCGACGGCGCCACCGGTCGGCTCGACGCTCGGTCTCGGGGAGCTGATCCCGCCGGGGGCGGCGGCGACCGGGATCGACTTCCCGGCGCTGGCACCGCCGACCCTGTCCGAGCTTGGCAGCCCGGATGCGGTCTACGTGGACCGCGTGCCGACGGGCGGCATGGTGTCGTACGTCTACGCGCCTCGTCCCGGCTACCCGGAGACCTCGCAGGGCAGCGGCGTCGGCCTCATCGTCACCCAGTTCCGGGGCGATCTCCGGCGGGGCGAGTACTTCGAGAAGCTCGCGACTTCGGGCACGACCGTGACCCGGACGCTCGTCCGCGGCGGCAACGCGTACTACCTGTCCGGAGCGCTCCACGCCTTCCTGTATCGCCCGCCGGACGGCCGCGAGGCGGCAGAGGAGCGCTTCCGGCTGGTCGGCAACGCGCTCATCTGGGAGCGCGGTCCGCTGACAGTGCGACTGGAGGGTGCGCTGACGCTGGAGCAGGCGAGGGTCGTCGCGGAATCCATCGACTGACGCCTGCGTCGGGTGGCCGCTGGCGGGACCCTTCTGGAACCGGGCCCCATCGCGCGGTGTAGGAATGGCAACTGGCAACTGCTCGCCCGGAGCGCACCAGGGAGCCGATCCGATGCCCCGATCCCACCCGAGCCTCAGCCGCACCGGCCACGTGGCAACCATCTCCCTTCTCGTGCTGGCCGTCGTGGCATGCACGGCAGCGCCGGGAAGGCCAGTCGATCCCCCAGCAGCAACCGAGGCGACGGGCGCCCCGACGACGCCGGCGGCGGTGGTGCCGTTGCCTGCCCCGACCGCCCAGGGTGATCTCGTGGCCATCCGCGTCGGCGCGGACCCTGCCTCGCGCAGGGTCCAGCTCGTGGACGCCGCAACAGGCGTCGCGACAGTCGATCTGCCGGATGGTGTGGTCGATCAGGAGGCGGGGCTGGTCTACGTCGCAGCGACCGCTGCGGGCATGACCGATGTCACGGCCTACGAGCTGGCGACCGGCGAGGTGAGAGCGTCGACGACGCTGGCGGGTCGGCTGTCGATGCCGACGATCGGTGCCGACGCGGACCCGGTCGGGCTGAGCGGCGACGGCGGCACGCTCGCGCTGGACGTGGGCCTGGAACGACTCGCCAAGGCAGGGCCGGGCAACGGGACCGGCGGCAGTGGCGTGACCCGCTTCGCGATCCTCGCCACCGACCTCGCGAGCGAGCCTGAGATGGTGGAGCTGCCCGGGCGATGGAGCTTCGATGCCCTGTCGCCGGACGGCGCGATCCTCTACCTCGTGGAGCACCTGACGACCAGCAAACAAGCCGAGTACCAGGTCCGCGCCTACGACGTGGTGACCGGCGTCCTTCGTGACGCGGTCGTGGTCGACAAACGTGCCGGATCGCTGCTCATGGAGGGCACGCCGGTGGCCCAGGCCACGACCCGAGCCGGCGAATGGGTCTACACCCTGTACCGAAACCGCGAGGTGGGCCCATTCGTGCATGCGCTCCAGGCGCGGGAGGTGTGGGCGCTCTGCATCTTCCCGACCAAGCGGCCGACTGCCGCCGACGAGCAGCGAGCGGCCACCGGCTGGGACCTGGTGCTGAGCGAGGACGCAGGTTCGCTGTACGCCGCGAACGGCGCCCTGGGCATGGTCACCAGGATCCCGGTCGGGGACCCCGTGGCGGCCCAGACCGTGACGTTCCGCGATGCCGGTGGCCCGGCCTCCACCACGCGAGGCGCGGCACTCTCCGCCGACGCGCGGACTCTTCATGTGGCTTCCGGCGGCAACGTCGTACAGCTGGATGCCGCGTCCCTGGTGGAGGGCGGCCGCGTTGCCGGCAGTGGCGGCGTCGCGGCCCTGGTGGCCCGTCCGGCAGGTGGCCTCTACGCCACCTTGCGGACAGGCCGGCTCGCCGTCCTCGGGACATCCGCGCCGGGCGATGGTGTCGCCCTGACCGGCGGCCCGGCACGCATCCTGTGGGTGGAGGCGCGCCGCTGAAGGCAGACTTCCGCGGCGGCCGGTAGGCTCGGAGGATGCTGCACCCCCGCCATCAGCCTCGGCTCAAGTTCGTCGTGGCGATCGCCGCCGGTATCGCCGTGGCGTGCGCCGGCCCCTCGGCCTCGCCGACCCGGGTGCCGGTCACCAGCGGCGCGGCCAGCCCATCCGGACCCACCACATCCGGCGGATCGTTTCCGTCCGCTTCCACGCCGGCGGCTCCGGGCACCACGGGAACCGGATCCGCGACACCGGCGACCGGCGAGCCTTCGGGGCTCCCGACCTCCTCCGAGCCGGGAGCTTCAGGCGAGCCGACGCCCTCGGCGCCGGTCAGTCAACCCCCGGCCTCTGCGCGCCTGGCGGCCCTGCAGCTCACGCTCGAGCCGTTTGCGACGGGGCTCGACGCGCCGGTCTTCATCGGCCATGCCGGCGATGGCAGCGGGACCGTCTACATCGTCGAGCAGGCAGGGCGCGTCCGGACCGCATCAGCGGACGGAACGGTCGCGGACACGCCGTTCATCGACCTGAGCGAACGCATCTCGGCCGGAGGGGAGCAGGGTCTCCTCGGGCTCGCGTTCCATCCGGAGTTCCCTGAGAACGGCCGGTTCTTCGTCGACTACACGAACCTCGATGGCGACCACCAGATCTCCGAGTTCCGTATCGGCGCGGACGGGCGCGGGGATCCTTCGTCAGAGCGGAAGCTCATCTTCCTGGACGATTTCGCGGGCAACCACAACGGCGGCATGCTCGCCTTCGGGCCAGATGGCCACCTGTACATCGCGATGGGTGACGGCGGCGGTGCCGGCGACCCGCGGCGCACCGGCCAGGATCGGAACGTCCTTTTCGGCAAGATCCTGCGGATCGCCGTGGACGCAGACGGCGATCGGCCGTATGGCATCCCAGCTGACAACCCCTTCGTCAGTGGCGGCGGATCACCCGAGATCTACGACTACGGGCTGCGCAACCCGTGGCGCTTCTCGTTCGACCGCGCCACGAAGGACCTGTGGATCGCCGATGTCGGGCAGGGCGAGTACGAAGAGGTGGACCTCCACGCCGCGGGCGTGCCAGGCGGCCTGAACTTCGGTTGGCGCGTGATGGAGGGCCCAGACTGCTTCGAGGCGCCTGACTGCGATGCGACCGGGAAGACCCTGCCGGTCGCCTCCTACACGCACGCGGAGGGCGGCTGCTCTATCAGCGGCGGCTATGTCTACCGCGGCGAGGCATGGCAGATGCTCGAGGGGATCTACCTGTACGGCGACTACTGCAGCGGCATCGTCTGGGGACTGGATGCCGAAGGGGCCGGCCAGGGCCCGGTCGAGCCGAGGAAGCTCCTCGAGACCGGCGAAAGGATCTCGTCGTTCGGTGAGGACGAGAGTGGGGAGCTGTATCTGGTCAGCCTGGGCGGTTCGATCTTCCGCGTCACCGGCCGCTAGGTCCAGCCACGGTGCCAGCGGTTCGGCGGGTCGGCGCGGCCGGAGGGGCGACCGAAAGCGCCCGCGGGTCGGCCGAGCCCGTGGGCCGGCGGATCGCGGGT
>JACDBP010000290.1 GCA_013694835.1 Chloroflexota bacterium | reverse complement strand
GTGGCGGCTCCTCGCCGGGTGGCGGCTCGGGGAGGATCTCGTACAGCATCAGCTCGTTGGGCAGGAACTCCTTCACGACCTTCAGTCGCGGCGAGGCCGCGAAGCCTTCCCAGTAGACCTCCATGGTGGCGTAGCCGGCAAGGTCCTCGGTGCGGCCGGCCAGGACGTAATCGACTCCCTGCGGCGGGCCGTAGAACTCGGGGTCGTAGTAGAAGTCTCGCGCCGTGCGAACGTTCCGGGTCGCCTCGGCGAGCCAGGCGGGATCCTCCAGGTACGGCGCGCGCCCGTCGATCCAGCCGGTCATACGGCTCACGGCGCCGATGCTGCCGTCGGTGTAGGCGTTCGCCAGCACGATCCTGTCGCCCGGCAGGTTGTCCCGCATCCACTGCAGCGCCGCATAGCCTTCTCGGCTCAGTGCCCGGCCGCCCAGGCCGAGGCTGTCGGACGTCGGCAACAGCATCCCCACGAGCAGCACGGCAGCCACGATGCCGCCTGCCCGCAGCGCCAGCGCGCGAACGGGTCGCTGCCGAAGGACCTGCTGGATGTCGTCGCTCGGGGGTTCGTCCGCTGCCGGCTGAAGCTCGCCGGAACGCGCATAGGAGCGGCCGACGAGGCGCATCAGCCGTCGCTCGAGCAGGTACACCGCGACCGCGTACAGGCCGGCGAGCGCGATGGTGTAGAAGGGCAGGATGCGACGCGGTCCCGCGCGCTGCGGCACGTAGGTGTCGTAGAACAGGAAGATCACGTAGGCCCCGACCAGGACACCTGCCGCGAACAGCAGCCAGGTCAGCACCATCCGGCGAGTCCGCGGCAGCCCGTGGCGCAGGTGGAGCAGCACGAAAGCGAGCGCCAGCACGGTCACGATCAGCGGCAGGGGCTCGTTCAGGTAGATGCCCGGGTACGGCACCGTCGTGGCGGGGTCCTGGAGGAACGGGTCCCAGAAGTCCGTCGGCGCGGGGCTGAGCGCCACGTCGAAGTCGTTGATGACCCCGAAGAACTCCCAGGTCGGGTCGCCGCTCACCGGGCCGGCCACTGTCGAGGCTGGCTTGTCCGTCAGCCCGGCGAGCCTAGATCCGGTACCGGCCGCGATCGCCAACGCGCCCACCAGCACGAACGCGAGGGCGGCGGCGCCGAGCACCCCGACCGAAGCCGCAAGCTGGCGGCGCGTCGTCATCCGCCCCGGCGCCGTCGCAGGTGCCGGCGAAACGACCTGCGGTGAAGCGACCTCCTGCGCCGGCGATGCGACCTCCGGGGCTGTGCCCGCCTCTGCGGTCGACAGCGCGACCGTGGGGCTTCGCCGCCGCTGGCGGAACGAGCGCCAGATCGCCGTGGCAAGCCGGGACGCGATGATGCCCATCCACAGCGGCCCGGTCAGCAGCCAGACCTCGGCGTGGGCATGGAACGCCGTACCGGAGACCAGCCCGGCGAGCAGGCCCCAGCGGAGCGACCGTCGGGCGAGCGCCTCGTCCAGCAGCCACGCGGACCAGAAGACGAGGGCCAGCCCGAACGTCTCCGGCCGGTAGCCCACGAGCCGAGAGCTGAGCCGAGTGGCGCAGATCGTGAGGATGGCGGCCACCCATGCCCACCAGGCCGGGAGCCAGCGGCGCCAGAGTGCATACGCGGCCACCGCCACCAGGACCAGGACGATGAGGCGGTACGCCTCCATGAATGCCAGGTCCAGGCCGCCGAAGATCGCTGTGGCCGCCGTGTGGACCGTCGTGGCGAGGTACTCGACGGGGTACGGCCGAGCTGACCCCCACTCGCCGATGGTCGCCGGGATCGCCCGCGCGTCGAGCATGTCGAGCACGAGCGCGTAGTAGTACCACCAGGTCGTGCCCGGAGGGATCCCCTCGGCGGTGCGCACGGAAAGCTGCGCCAGCAGCACCACGCCGAGCAGCAGCAGCGCGGCCCCACCGGTCAGCAGTCGCATCGCCCATCGCCAGCGCCGGGCCGGCCGGACAGGATCGTGGGGGCGGGTCGACGGACCCGACGGTGCGTCGACGGCGGTGACGCCTGCTCGCCGGGCGCTGAGGACCCCCGGCGCGACCCGTAGGGCGGCCAGCACGGCGAGTCCGGCGAACCCGACGAGGAGGGTCGACGCTTCCAGGCGCCCTGCCATCAGCGCCAGCGTGGCCACGACGACCGTCGCGGGCACCGAGAGCGCCAGCGAAAGGAGCACCCGCGTGACCGGAGGCAGCCGCTCGGGAAGCACGATGAGACCGGCGAGCCAGCCGGCGACGACGAACGTCAGGAGGAACGCCAGCAGGTTCTGAAGCGTCGCGCTCAAGGGTTCACGCGGACAGGGCGATGGAGCATGGGCCGGCTGGCACGCACGATTCCCTCTCCTCCCCTCGCGCGCCCGGTGGCGGCACGGGCCGCAGGGCCGGCATCTGGGTCGCCGGGACCGGGAGAGGGCATCTTACCGTCCCGCTCCGTCGGGACGCCGTCGCGGATACTCCGGGTGTGCTGCGCCGCTGGCTGTGGATCCCGCTCTCCCTGGGGCTGCTCGCGTTCGTCATCTGGCGGACGCGGCCGTGGGAGCTGGCCGGCGCCGGCCTCGCCCTGGACCCGCTGCTGCTCCTCGCCGTGGTAACGCTCAACGTGGCCGTCGTCGCCCTGTGGGCGCTCCGCTCGCGGTCGCTGATGGCCGGTGTCGGTCACCCGCTCGGGTTCCTGTCGCTCGTGCCCGTCGTCTCGTTCGCGAACACCATCGGCAACGTCACCCCGGCCAGCGCCGGCGAAGCCCTTCGAGCGCTGGTCCTGCGCAACCGATACGGGGTACCGATCGCCCGCTCGACCGCCGTCATCCTGGTCGAGCGGGTATGGGCGGTTGGCATCATGGCGGTAACCGCGTCAGCCGCGGCGGCGCTCGCCTTCGGCGGCAGCGGCAGCGGCGGCGGTAACAGCAGCAGCAGCGGCGGCGGCCCATCGCCCGTCGCCGCGGTCATCGTCACGGTGTCTGCCCTCCTGGCGTGCTTCCTGCCCGCGGTGGCCTATCGCGTCGGCCTGCGGCCCGGTCGCCTGCTCGAGCGATGGCTCGCCCGGAGGAAGGACGCCACGGCGACGCGACCGGGCCGGCTCGGGCGCGCCGCTGGCGTCCTCGTCGACCTCGACCGCACGGTTGCCGGCCTCGTGGCCGACCCGGTGCGTGCTGTGGTCTTCGTCGGCTCGACCTTGCTGATCTTCGTCTGCTATGCCCTGCAGCTCGCGTTGCTGCTGCAGATGCTCGGGTCGCCGCTGCCGCTGGAGGGTGCCTGGGCGGCGCTGGGGCTGGCGACGGTCGCCGGGGTGCTGAGCGCCTTGCCGTTCGGCCTGGGCGCGGCGGACGCGGTGCTGTCCCTGCTGCTCATCGGGCTCGGCGTGGCGCCTGCCGTGACGGGTGCCACGATCCTGCTGCTGCGAGCGACGGCCACGCTGCCGCTCGGAGTCGCCGGCGCCCTCTCGTGGGCCGCCCTGGGAGAGACGGGTCAGGCCCCGCACGGTCGCCCGCCCAAGGCCAGAGAAGCC
>JACDBP010000289.1 GCA_013694835.1 Chloroflexota bacterium | reverse complement strand
GGTGCCCTCCGGCATCGTCCGGTTGGTCGTCGGTGGGGATGTGATGCTCGCGCGGACGATCGGCACCGCGATCCTGCGCGATCCGAAAGCGCCATTCGCCCGCGTGGCGGAGACACTGCGGGATGCCGACCTGGCCATCGTGAATCTCGAGTGCACGCTGGGCTGGAAGGGGTCGGCGGTCAGCAAGGCGTACCGGTTCCGGGGTCCCGCGTCGGGCGCGACCGCGCTGGACCTCGCCGGTATCGATGCGGTCAGCCAGTCAAACAACCACGCGCTCGATTACGGCTCGACGGCGCTCGCCCACGCCCGGCAGTTGCTGACCGACCGGGGAATCGCGGTCACGGGTGCCGGCAGGAACGCCGAAGCGGCTCACCGCCCGGCGCTGCTCTACCGCAATGGCCTTCGCTTCGCGCTGCTGGCATACACAAACGTCCCCGTGGAGCGCGGCGGTTTCGACACCCGGACCTGGACCGCGACAGCCACCAGGCCCGGCATCACCTGGGTCGGCCTGACCGCGATGCGCCAGGACATCGCCGCCGCGAAGAAGGTGGTCGACCACGTGATCGTCTACTTCCACTTCGGCTACGAGGGCGTGACGCGGCCGTCGGAGAGCCAGAAGACCCACGCGCGCAAGGCCATCGACTACGGCGCGACGCTCGTGGTCGGGACACACGCGCATGTGCTCCAGGGCACCGAGCGGCGGGCCGGCGGCCTCATCGCCTACGGCTTGGGGAACTTCGTTTTCGACGGGGGCGGGTGGCCCGCCATCTCGCACGACGGCGCGATGCTGGAGGTCCGCTTCAGCCAGGCGAAGCTCGAGACGTTCCGCTGGCACCCGGTCGTGCTGATGAGCAACGGCTTCCCGCGGCGGGCGAACGCGGCGGAGTCGAGGCGGATCCTCCGGCGCGTCGCGCCGATCCCGGGGTAGCGTTTCGGCCGACGGGGCCTGCTGGCTCTCGGATCACCGGCGCCACCTTGTACACTGGAGGTCGAGTATCCATTGTGCATACTTTCTATGCACCAGACGAGGGGAACCCGTGACCGAGATCGCCGACCGACCCGTGGACCGCATCGCGCCGCGGACCGTGCCGCATCTCGTGACCGAGATCCCGGGACCCAAGGCGCGGGAGCACATCGCGTTCGATCAGGCCTGGACCTCGCCGAGCCTGCCGCGGGCGTACGGCCTCGTCCCGGTCCGCGGTGACGGCGTGGCCGTCGAGGACATCGACGGCAACCTGTTCCTCGATTTCACCGCCGGCATCGCCGTGTCGTCCACGGGCTACAACCACCCGCGGGTGAGCGCGGCCGTCCACCACCAGGTCGACCAGCTGCTCCATTTCAGCGCATCGGATTTCTACCTGCCGATCTACGCTCAGACGGCCGCAGAGCTCGGGCGGATCGCGCCCATCCAGGGTCGGACGCGGACCTATCTCGGCAACTCCGGTGCAGAGGTGGTCGAGGCGGCGATGAAGCTGGCACGGCACACGACCGGGCGCCAGTACATCGTGGCGTTCCTCGGCGCGTTCCATGGCCGCACCTACGGCGCGGTCTCGCTGACGGCCAGCAAGTCCAGGTATCACGAGGGTTTCGGGCCGCTGCTGCCCGGCGTGCACCACGTGCCGTTCGGCAGCGCCGGCCTTGACGAGCTGGAGGACCGCCTCTTCAAGCGGCTCGTGCCGCCGAGCGAGGTCGCGGCCATCTTCGTGGAGCCGATCCAGGGAGAGGGCGGTTACGTGGTTCCCGACAGTGCGTTCCTGCCGCGGCTGCGCGAGATCTGCGACCGCCACGGGATCCTGCTCGTCGCCGACGAGATCCAGTCGGGCGCCGGACGGACCGGCAGGATGTGGGCGATCGAGCACTGGGGCGTCGAGCCGGACATCCTGCTCGCGGCCAAGGGGATCGCTTCCGGGATGCCGCTCGGCGCGATGGTCACGCGCGAGGAGCTGATGACCTGGAAGATCGGTCACCATGGCTCCACGTTCGGCGGCAACCCCGTGTCATGCGCCGCGGCGCTCGCGACGATCCAGCTGCTCCAAGAGGGGTTGATCGACAATGCCCAGGCGCGCGGCGAGCAGGCATTCGAGGGTCTGCGGCCGCTCATCCGGCGCCACGAGTCGCTCGTCCGTGACGTCCGCGGCAAGGGCCTCATGATCGGTGTCCGGTTCGACTCGGGCGAGACGGCCGAAGCCGTCCAGGACGCCGCATTCCAGCGCGGCCTGCTCGTTCTCGAGGCTGGCGAGGACGTGGTCCGGATGTCCCCGCCGCTGACGGTCTCCGCAGCGGAGATGTCCATCGGCATCAGATTGTTCTCGGAGGCAGTCGCCGACGTCGCGTCGAATCGTGCGCAGGTCCTTCGTCACGCCGCGCGCACCGGAGCCCTGAACGAGGTGCAGGCGTCCGGCTGACGCCCTTCGCGCCAGCCTCGTCTGAACGGGTGGCACGTCGGCTGCCGCGAGAAGTGGATCTCCGCGTCTTGACGCCCCGGGGACACTGAGCACCTACGGAACGGGTAGTACCTTGGTCCCAGAGCACATCAGGACCTTCGGATGCTGCCGCTGTCCGGGCGGCTGATCCGGAGCCGTCGAAGGTCCTCAGCCGGGGGCATGCCCCTAGGGGGTCCCGTTCCAGCCCCGAGTTGGCCGTGGACCAGACATCGGTCCTCGCGGCCCGACACCAGGTGCCGCATCGTCGTTCGCTTCGTCGAGGTTTTGACCATCGACCGTCACCACGAGCTGCCTGACCAGGACCGGATGAGCGGCGCGCCGTGCCCCTTCCTCGGTCTGCCGGACGACGAGCGTACGCGTCTGGCGTATCCCAGCCCCGCGCAGCGCTGC
>JACDBP010000286.1 GCA_013694835.1 Chloroflexota bacterium | reverse complement strand
GGGAGGGCCTACCGCACGCGGAGGTGGCAGCGCGATACGGTCCGCAGCTGGCTGCGTGGCGCCGCTCTCCCACGACGGCATGGGCGCCCGGTGGCGAATCGCTCCAGGAGGTCGGCGTCAGGGTGCGGCGCGGCCTGGTGACGCTGCTCGGGGAGCTGGGTCGGGGCTACGAGCCGCCGGCGGTGGACGCGATGCCGCCGAGTCGGGTCCTGGGCTACGCGGGCGTGCCCGAGCCGGCGCGTGACCTTGCGAACGGCGACACGCCGCCAGCCTCGTCCGGCGCAGATCGCGCATACGCCGCTGGCCCGCCGCCGGCCGTGCCGTGGGCGATCATGGTCGCCCACGACGGCGTGATGCGGCTGGCGCTGATGATGCTGCTGGACCTCCCGTTCGAGCGCTTCTGGTCGTTCCCGTTCGCACTGTGCGCCATCGGGGTGCTCGACATCCGTGGCGGCGTGCCCAGCGTGCGCGCCCACAACCTGGCCGACCACCTCGCGGCACTGGAGCACCAGGCACGGGCCGCTGCCGAGGCGCGCGGCGATCGGACCGGGGCGCTCTAGGTCGACGGCCGCCCTCGCCCGCCAAGTGTCTACGAGTGCGCAGACCCTCCCGGTGGCCGTGACAGGTTCCTCGGCCCTCTCCGGCGGCGACGCCGCAGCGCGAGTCGCAGCAGCCCGGTGCGGGCACGACGCCACGCGGCGCGGAGTGCCAGGAGGCCTTCCCCCTCCGGCTGGCGGGCAGCGTACGCGGCCTCCACCTTGGCCCGTGCCACGATGTGCAGCTCGGGGGCCACGCGTGGCACGACGTCGGCGAGCGTGCCGGCGTATTCATAGACGGTCTGCGTCGGCAGCGGCGCGTAGCCGAAGCGGGAGGCGACGCGCGTCACGCTGTTGAACGCCTGCTCGGGGCCGGGCACGAAGCGGATCCGCCGCCGTGCCAGCATCGCGAGGCTGAGCGCCAGCAGCAGCACGAACCCGACGAGGACGATGGCGACGATCAGCGGGCTGCTTCCCGGAGTCCCGGAGGTGCCCGCCGGGACTGCGCCGGTCCGCGGGATGTCGTTCGGGTCGTCCGACTCGCCTCGCCCGATGGTGGGACGCGGCGAGATGCCGCCACTCGGCTCCGGCGAGGTGCCGGCGACCGGCGGTCCGGCCACGAAGACCGTCGACCGCTGCCCGTTCTCGCGGTTGCCCGGTGTCGGATCGAAGCGGATCCAGCCGATGTCGGGGAAGTACACCTCCACCCATGCGTGCGCCGCGCCGCGGTCGACCTCCCACTCCCCGGTCGGCAGCTTCCTGCCCGGCAGGAAGCCGAGTGCCATCCGGGAGGGGATGCCCTGGGTCCGGAGCATGACCGCCATCGCCGTCGCGAAGTACTCGCAGTAGCCGCGCTTGGCCCGCAGGAAGCAGTCGACCAGGCGCTCGTTGCCGCACAGGTTCCGGACATCAGTCTGGTAGATGAAGCCGCCGGTCGAGTACAGGTAGGTCTGGACGGCCGACGCGACGTGATAGGGCGTTCGCCTGTCAGCCGGCAGCCGGCCGACGATGGAATCCGTGACCTGCTCGACGGTGGGCCCGGCGGCGTCGGGTTTCAGCTCCAGGTAGCGCGCCACCCAGTCCGGGTAGTCCGTGCCGGCGGCCGCCAGCTGGTTGCCGGTGATCCCCCCGCTCGCCGACCCTTCCAGGCGCACGCGAGAGCTGACCGTGTAGCTCTCGCCCTCTTCGATGCCCTGGGTCAATTCGATCGTCGCGAAGGGGCCGAACTCGCCGTTCGTGAACGCCTCCGCGTCGCGGTCGAGGGCGAACGGGGTGTCCGGCGCAAGGACGACATCCGAGCCGAGCGCGGCCGCCGTGATCGTCGCGGTGACCTCGCCGCGACCCTCCTCGTCGTCGGCCACGAAATCGAGCGTCGGTTCCAGGATCGGTGAGCCGGCCGGCACGACGCCGCTGCTCTGCCGGTCCAGCTGCTGCCAGGTGGTGCCATCAAAGTCGTCGTAGACCGCGCCTCGCCAGTAGTAGCCGTTGCCGTCGCTGGTGGCGACCGTGAAGGCCACCTCGTCCGACGATTCCCAGAGGCCGCGGATGGTCTGGGCGCTGCTGAAGAGGCCGCTGGGTCCGCGTGCCGGGCCCGTCACCCCGCCGACGATCCGGTTGAGCTCGTTGCCCCACTGGACGATCCTGTCGTCGGCGTTGCGCCAGAAGCGCGCAAGCGGCGCCGAGCTGGCGACCGTGGAGAGCAGTAGGGCGCCCACCAGCGCAACGACCACGAAGATCGCCCCCGAACGCATGAACAGCCCGGAGACGTAGCCGGCATCGCCGATGCGGCGACGCAGCCAGCCCTCGCGCTGCTCCATCAGGTTCATCCGGACCAGCAGCAGCATCGCCGCCAGGCTGAACAGGACCAGGTACACATACTGCGCGTTGACGGTGACCGTGACGTTGATGAGCAGGACGGTCCCGGCGATGACCACGGCGGGCATCGGCCGATGGCGCCGGAAGACGTTGAAGCTGGCGAACACGCCCGTGCCCCAGGCGAGGGTGCCGATGGTGAGCAGGAACATCGAGGTCTCGGCCGAGCGGATGCCCTCGACGAAGAGGTCGTTCGCGAAGATCGCGGCCGAGCGGTAGAGCGCGCGAAGGCGGTCGGGAAGGTCCGGGTCTGTCGAGACGATGCCCGAGATCGTGACCAGCAGGTACGCCGCCCCGATGGCGCTCGCGACCAGGTGCGCCAGGAGCGCCGAAAGACGCGACTTGGCGAGCACGAACCCGGCGAGGCAGCCGAGGGCCAGGGCGAACGGCAGGAAGGCGGTCTGCGTGCCGCCGCCGCGCGAGAAGCCGGCCCAGCGTGCATCGTCGACCGCCCAGCCGACGACCACCAGCATCGCCACGAGGATCGCGAGCGTGGACCAGCCCTCGTAGGGCGGTCCGAGCCGCGAGCGGGGTTCGGCCCTGGGGAGCGCCCCGGCCCGCGCGTCGACGGGCAGCCCGAAGGCGCTCATGCCCGCACCGCCTGGCGTGCGAAGCCGGGCGCGACCATGATCTCGCTGAGCGCTCGTTGCGGGGTGATGACGAAGACCGGCAGGTCGTACTCGGCGAGGCCATGCCGGATGGCCCGGGCGTTTCGCGTTCGATCCTCGCGGTCCGTGCCGGCCACCAGCGGCAGCCCGGCCTCGCGGCGCCAGTGATCGTCGTAGGCACCCGCGTCCAAAAGGCAGACGACGGTCGCCACACCCCGGGCACGGAGCCCCGAGAGCGGCGCCACCCACTCGCGCTCGACCGAGGGGGTGATGACGACCGCGATCATCCCGCGGCGAAGGCGGGGCAGTCCCTGGACCAGGGTCTCCCGCAGGGGCGTGTCGCCGTCGGCGTTGACCGCGGCGAGCAGCTGCATGACCTTCTGCTGCTGACGCGCCCCACGGTCCGCGGGCAGGACCGCCGTTCGGTGGCCGGCAGCGGTCATCGCCACGGCGCGGTTCTCGGCGAGCGCACGTGCCGAGACCGCGGCGGCCACGCGGACGGCCGACTCGATCGTCGATTCGTCATCCTCGCCCGTGTGCACGCGGCGTTCGAGGTCGAGGTAGATCGCGACGTCGGCGGTCTGTTCCAGGTCGAACTCCTTGACCTGCAGCTCCATCTGCCGGGCGCTGCTCTTCCAGTGGATCTTCTTGTAGTCGTCGCCGGGCACGTATGGCCGGACGGAGGTCACCAGCGGCGTGGTCTGCAGCGTGCGCTCCGGGCTGGCCTGCGAGCCCTCGATGAAGGCCGGCGGGATGCGCCAGCGCGGCAGTGCCTCGAGCCTCGGGTAGACGATGACGGTCGAGCCCGCGCCCACCGTCGCGTAGGACTCGAACAGGCCGAACGGATCGCCCGTGCGCAGCGTCATCGGGTCGACGCGGAAGTGGCCGCGACGTATCAGCGGCACCCGAGCGACCCAGGTCCGCTCGGCACGTGACTGCAGCGCGAGGGCACGGCCCGGCAGCGGTGCCGGGAGCGTGGACGGGTTGTGGACCTCCAGCCAGAGCTTCGGCAGCCGGCTGGTGTTGCGCAGCGTGTAGGTCGCCCGGAGCGTGTCGCCGACGTGGGCGTGCGCCTTGTCAAGGACGTACCCGGCTTCCAGGTCGGACAGCCCGAACCGCGTGACGACGTACGCCCCGCCGATCACGAGCAGGCCGAGGTAGACCAGGAAGAACAGGAAATCGGCACCGGTCGAGAACGCGGCGACCAGCAGGAAGACCGCGATGGCGAGAAACTGAAGTCGACGGATCATGGAACGATTCCGCGCAGCTCGTACCCCTCGCTACGCCGACCGCACCTGCCGGCGGTCCTGGGCCGGCACGCGGGCCGCCGCCACCCGGGCTTCGATCGGCACCGAGTCCAGGAGCTCGTGCACGATCGTGCTCTGGTCGACATCGCGGATGGAGGCCGACGTCTTGATGATCAGCCGGTGGGCGAGCGCCGGATCGGCCAGCCGCTTGATGTCGTCCGGGATCACGTAGTCGCGACCACCGAGCGCGGCGTAGGCCTGGCCGGCACGGTAGAGCGAGATCGACCCGCGCGGCGAGGCGCCGAGATAGACGTCGGGGTGATTTCGGGTCGCGTTCACGAGACGGACGATGTATTCGCTAACGGCGGAGTCGACGTAGATCTCGCGCACGCCGTGCTGCATGTCCCGCAACTCATCGACGGACACCACCTCACCGATGTCATCGAGCGGGTGGCCGCGCTTCTGCTCGTCGAGGATGAGCACTTCCTCGATCGGCTGTGGGTAGCCCAGGCGGAGGCGGAGCATGAAGCGATCCAGCTGCGCCTCAGGGAGCGCGAACGTGCCCTCGTACTCGATCGGGTTCTGAGTTGCGATGACGAGGAACGGCTCCGGCATCGGATAGGTCACCCCGTCGACCGTCGCCTGCCGCTCCTCCATCGATTCGAGAAGGCTCGACTGGGTCTTGGGGGTCGCCCGGTTGATCTCGTCGGCGAGCACGATCTGGGCCATGATCGGGCCTGGACGGAACTCGAACTCCTGTGTCTTCTGGTTGTAGATGGAGAGCCCGGTGACATCCGAGGGCAGCAGATCCGGGGTGAACTGGATCCGTCGGAAGCTGCAGCCGAGGCTCCTGGCGATCGCCTTCGCGAGCACGGTCTTGCCGGTTCCCGGCACATCCTCGATGAGCAAGTGGCCCTGGCACAGGAGTGCCACGAGCGCCAGGCGAACCTCGTCGTGCTTGCCGACGATCACGCGCTCAACGTTGGCGACGACCTTCTCGCCCGACTCCTGGATCTTTGCCACGTCTATCCCTCGAGCTTCGTGCGGGTCCCTCGAGGGGCCTGCGGCAGATGTTGGACGGCTGAGCGTCGCTGGATCGCCGTGGGCTCGTGACGTGCGGCGCGCTCCCCAGATACTACGTCCGGGAGGCGCTTCTGGCTTCGATGCCCCGGACCGACGCCGCGCTACAGCGCGATGGTTTCGGCCCAACGGTACCGCCGCTTCCTGAGAAGCGGCTGATACGGCGGCTGCTCCCGGGGGCGGTACACCGGCCGGCCGGCACCGGTTCGGGGCTACCCCGCCGGCGGGCCGGGGCTACTCCGCCGGCAGCTTGAGGTACGCCTCCATCAGGTCCCCGGCGATGGGAACGGCACGCTCACTGGCGAAGCCTCCCTCCTGGACGAGGACCGCGATGGCGATCCGCGGCGCTTCTGCGGGGGCGAAGCCGATGAACCAGCTGTGCGGTCGGTTGGTGTCGTCGACCTCGGCGGTGCCGCCCTTGCCGGCGGTCGTGACGCCCGGGATCCTGGCGCCGCCGGCGAACCCGCGACCCCATTCGCCCTCGACCGCCTGCACCATCGCCGCCCGGATCAGGTCCGCCGATCCTCGCGGCAGCACCTGGCTCATGGCAGACGGGCCGAGCGGCGTCACGCCGCCGTTCGCACCGCGCAGCTCGTCCACCAGCTTCGGTCGCATCAGGGTCCCGCCGTTCGCGACGGTGGCCGCCACGAGTGCCATCTGGAGCGGCGTGGCGAAGGTCTGCCCCTGCCCATACGCCGCATTGGCGAGCTCCACCTCGTCGATGAAGCCGCCGCCCGGACCCTCGCCCCGGGTCACGATGGAGGGCGCGGTCGGCAGCTCGAAGGGGATCGGCTGGCCGAAGCCGAGCCGCCCGGCCCAATCGAGCAGGGCCGGGCCACCGATGCGCAGCCCGGAGCGGGCGTACCAGACGTTGCAGGAGACCTCGGTCGCCTGGAGGAAGTCCAGCGGTTCGCCGCCGGTGAACAGGTGGTGGCCGTCGCGCACCCGGAAGCCCTTGATGAGGAACCCGCTCTCCTCCTCGCCGGGCTGCTCCTGGTAGCGCGTGCCGGCGTCGATCGCACCAGAGCCCACGCCCGCGATGGCCGTCACGATCTTGAACACGGAGCCCGGCGTGAAGCGCCCCTGCGTGGCGCGGTTGAGCAGCGGCGACCTGCTCGCCGGCTGCTCGCTGAGTGACTTGAGGTAGGCGCGACCCTCGACGGGATCGATCAGCCGGTTCGCGTCGAACGTCGGCGCCGAGACCAGCGCGAGGATGCGACCGGTGGTCGGCTCGATCGCCACGATGGCCCCGCGGTTGCCGCCGAGCGCCTGCGTGGCACGTCCCTGGAGCCGCAGATCGATCGACAGCACCAGATCCTGCGGGTCATAGGGCCGTGCCCGGAACTTGCGAAGCATCTCGTCGCCGGGGGTCAGCTGGCGGATGCCGGCGAGCTCCGCGTCGTACGTCTTCTCGAGCCCGGATGCCCCGAAGACGAGGCTCTTGTAGCCCAGCACTGGCGCCATCACCGGGTACGTGTACTCCCGGATCGACTCGCCGTTCGCCTGCTTCACGTTGCGCGCCAGGACCCGTCCGCGGACATCGAAGATGCGGCCGCGAGGCGCGGAGCGGGCCGCGGCCAGGGACAGGGGATTCGACGGATCGTTCGTGAGACGCTGCGCCTCCACCACCTGCCAGTAGCTGGCGCCCAGCCCGAGCGCGACGTAGAGGGTCGCGATCGCGATGGCCACACGAAGCAGCGCGGAGGCGATCGACGGCGCGCCGCCAGGCCGCTGGCTCACGAGACGGACCTGCGGCTCATGAGACCGGACCCCGGCTCGGGAGAGGCCCGCCTCACGAGACGGGCCTGCGGCTCATGAGATCACCTTCTCGATGCGACCACCCACGGCACGCATGCCCGCCCGGAACCCACGCCGGCGCCCGGCCGAGGGCGCCGCCAGCCGCTCGGGCCCACGGTCGCTCAGGGCAAGCAGCAGCCCGATGACGATCGCGTTCGCCAGGAGCGACGAACCGCCGTAGCTGATGAACGGCAGGGTGATCCCGGTGAGGGGAAAGACCCGCAGGTTGCCGCCCGCGATGATCGCCGCCTGGAGCACGATGACGAGCGTCAGGCCGGCGGCCAGGAGCGCCCGGAAGTCGTCGTCGGCCGCGGCGGCGATCCGCAGCCCCCGCTCCGCGATGACCAGGTACAGCCCCAGGATCACGAAGCCTCCCAGCAGGCCCAGCTCCTCCGACAGCGCCGTGAACACGAAGTCGGTGTGGACCGCCGGGATCGCCAGGCTCTCGCCGACCTGGGGCAGCCCCGCCCCGAGCCCGGTGCCGACGATGCCGCCACGACCAAAGGCGTACAGGGCGCGGATGATCTGGAAACCGCGGTCCAGCGGGTCCACGAACGGGTCGATCCAGATGTCGACCCGGTCCTGGACGTGGCCGAACACGAAGTACAAGACACTGCTGCCGCCCACGAAGAGGAGCCCGCCAAGGACGACGTACGAAGCGCGCCGCGTGGCGACGTAGAGCAGTGTCAGGAAGATGCTGAAGAACAGCAGCGCCGCGCCGAGATCGCGCTGGAAGATGACCACCGCCAGGGCGATGCCCCACATCGCGACCATCGGCAGGAGGTACGGCACGGGTGGCAGCTTGATCGGGCCGAACCGCGTGGAGGCTTGCGCGAGCAGCGTGCGGTTGTCGGCAAGGTAGCCGGCAAGGAACACCACGAGGATGACCTTGAGCAGCTCCGACGGCTGCCCCTGGAGAGGCCCGATCCGGAGGGAGAGCCGTGCTCCGTTCGTCTCCTCACCGAGCACGAACACCAGCAACAGCAGTCCGACCCCGACCGCCGCCCAGGTGTACTTGTAGTAGCGCAGCCAGCCATCGCTCCGGACACCGATGGCGATGGCGGCCACGAGCAGCATCGCGACACCGAGCCAGAGCAGCTGCAACGACGCGAGGCCCAGTTCCACGCCGCCCATGTCCTGGGTGGCGAGACCCTGGGGCAACCGCTCCATGAGCAGCAGCGAGAGGCCGCCCAGCAAAGCGATCACCGGCAGCAGCAGCTGATCGGTGCGTCGCCCGGCGACGACGAAGGCCAGGTGGACCGCGAAGACCGCTCCGAGGTACAGCACGAGGTGACTGAACTGCCGGCCCAGCGTCAGGCTGCCCGCCACGTGCGAGGCGAGACTGGCCCAGCCGACCACCAGGGCCATGGAGACTGACGCAAGCAGCACCAGCTCTCGGATCCGCATGCGCGGCCGCACGCGGACACGCCGCAACGTGGCCCCCAGGGTCATGCGCCCGGTGCGACCCGTTCCAGGCGGAATCGGACGCGGCCCACCTGGAGCTCGTCGCCGAAGCCCATGGGGGCGACGTTCTCCACCCGCTGGCCGTTGAGGTACGTGCCGTTCGTGCTGCCGCGATCCTCCACGTACCAGGCGCGGCCACGGAAGGTCAGCACCGCGTGATCGGCGGACGCGAAGTCGTCCTCCACGACGATGGAGTTGTTCACGTCACGTCCCAGGCTCGTGACCGCGTCCAGGGGGACCGAGAGACCCTCCGGCGGCACACCACCGGGCGAGCCGACCACGATCAGTCGACCGAGGGCACGGCCCGTCTCCGTGATGGTCGTGCGCAGGTCGCGCCAGAGAGCGCGGGCCAGGAACACGAAGAACAGGTACAGCAGCCCCACGAACGCCAGGCGTAGGACCCACAGGCTGAGGGTGAAGGCATCCACGTCAGAGGCCGGCCTGTACCGTCAGCGTCGACCCGCCGAGGTGGAGCACGTCGCCTGGTCCGAGTGCGATCTCACTCACCCTCGAACCGTTCGCATACGATCCGTTGGTGCTCCCCAGGTCGGAGTACACGAGCCGGCCCTGGCGGGTGGCCAGCTGGCCATGATGGCGCGAGACTCGGTCGTCCTCCAGCACTAGCTCGTTGTCCTCGGCCCGGCCGATGCGGATCGTTCCGCCGCGAACCGTCAGCCTCGACACCGGCCCGCCCGGCATGCGCACGTCGATCACCACGCTCGGCGTCCGGGCGGCGGGGACCTGGAAGACGGCCGTGCGCGCGGCGGCAGCGAGATCGGGATCCTGCCCGAACGCCCCTGCGCCCGGAGCCGCGCCGCCGGATCCGGGGTACGAGCCGCTCGACGCGAATCCGGGGGGTGGAGGCGGCGGCGGGGGTTGCTGAGCGGCCGCTCCGCGGCCTGGGGCACCAGGTGGCTGGAGCGGCGCGCCCGTATCCGGCCGGACAACGACGTCGCCTCGCGGCACCTCGGCCGACGCGGCGATCGAGACGGTCGGTCGTTCCAGCAGCGTGTAGCCGCGCTGCCGGGCACGCGCGTGGAGGGACTCGGCCAGGTCACGCTCGACGGTCGCCCGGAACCCGTCGAAGGCGACGATGTCGGACGGGTTGACGAGGATCCGGTAACGGCTCGGCACGTACGTCCGGTCCCCGCTCAGGCGCCGCTCCGACTCCATCGCTCGCTCGAGGCGTCCCTGGAGCTGGACCGGCTGCAGTCGTGTCTGGAACAGACGCGCCGCAGGGCGTTCGAACAGGCGCTCGAAGAAGCGCTCCAGAGCGGCGAATGGGCGAGCCATCGGCCGGGGAGTGTAGCAAAGGAGGCTGCGCCGACCCTCGGACGGCGCTTCCGGGTCAGCCGGTCAGATCCTCGTCGCTGGCATCTCGCGGTGTTCGCACCGGCGGTGGCTCGGCTGCCTTGCGCATCGATTCCTCGTCGCGTCGCACGCGAGCCCATGCCGCGCCCCAGATGAGGACCTGGAAGACGTAGCTCAACCAGATCAGGGCTCCGAAGAGCGCCGCGAGCACCCCGAACACCGCCAGCACGCCGACGATGCGGGCTGCGATGAGCGTGAACGCACTCGTCAGGAGACCGATGGCGAGACCCGCGACGATCGCCGGCTTGAAGGCCGCGCGCCAGCCCGGCGGCGCGGTGGGCACGAAGCGGTAAGTCAGCAGCGTCGCGAGGATCATGACGACGACCGTCAGCCCAGGCCCGACCAACCGCCACAGGAACAGCTCGTTCCCGGAGGCGAACGTGGTCTCGACGATCGACCAGACGCTGCCGACGGCGACCGTCCCAAGCGCCGCTGTGATCAGCCCGATGAGCGCGATCAGGCCGCGGATCCGCTGCTCGATGAAATCGTGGAGACGTCCGCCCGGGAACAGCCGTGCCATCGCGGTGTCCAGGCCACCGTAGAAGTTGCTGGCGCCCCAGGCGAGGCCGAGGATGCCGATGATCGAGAACGGCGCCCGGTCGTTGACCAGCTTCTCCAGCGAGTCACTGATCGGCCCGGCGAGTGGCGGTACGCGTGCCACAAGGCTGGCGATCAGCGCTGCACGCCGCTCGGGGTCCTCGATGAGGAACCCGGCGATGCCGACGAGGGTGAGGAGGGCCGGCAGCAGCGCGAACAGCGCGCTGAACGCGAGGCCGGCAGCAAGGAGTCCGCCTCCAGCGTCATCGGCCCCCTGCAGGATGGTCTGGAAGCGCCGGACGGTGGGGATGGCCTGGACGCGCTTGGCGATCGCTTCGACTCGCCGCTGCAGAGCGGAGATCGGCCCGTCCGGCTTGGCGTTCGTCACGCGAGCACCTCTTCGGGCATCGTCAGTCGCTCCCGCCTCCAGGTGCCGGCGCCGAACCCCTGGGCCCCGGGCGGCCCTCCTGGCGCTGCTTCGAGTCGCGGCCGGCCTCGGTTCCGCTGGTCTTCTGCCCCTTCGTCTCGGTCGACGTCGTCGCGGGCGTCTTGGTCGTGTCGCCTCTGGCCGGCGCTGCGCCGTCGCCGGTGCCGGAGTCGCGATCGCTGCCTGCGCCGCCACGCGCGGGGTCGCGATCGCTGCTCCCGGTGCCACTCCCTTCGCCATCACCCTTGGCGGAGCTCGGTGACGTGGTCACCGCTCGATCGCGCTTGGCCCAGCCGGATCCCCGAAACACGATCGCAGCCGCCGACATCAGCTTGCGCATCGAACCACCGCAGGCAGCGCAGGCGATCGGCCCGGGCTCATCGCGGCCGTGGATGACCTCGATCCGGTGACCGCACGCGGAACAGGCGTAGTCGTAGACGGGCATCGCCGGTCAGCCGCGGAGGAGGAACATCCTCGGCATCCTACCAGCGCCCGGCGGCACGCTCGGTCTCACCCGGTGCCGGGCGCCTACGGAACAGTGCGAACAACCCGAGGTCGTAGCTGATCTTGAGCACCGCACTGGCGATCAGGGGCACGCCCAGGCCAAGCGGCACCAGGAGCGCGCCGGCAAGGACCGGACCCGCCGCCTGGGCCGCGCTCCGGGCGAGGCTCGTCACCCCGGCGGTGGCCGTACGCTCCTCGGGATCGACGACGGCCATCGTGTAGGACTGGCGGGTGGGGATGTCCATCGAGGAAAGGCCGGCTCGCAGCAGGAAGAGCAGCCCCGCCAGCCAGACGTCCGGTGCGACGGCCATGCCGATCAAGAGGATGCTGGCCGGGATGTGGCTGAAGACCATGGTGTTGATCAAGCCGATCCGCGTCGCCAGCCACGCGGCGACGGGGAACGAACCTGCGCTCAACAGACTCCCCGCGAAGAACAGCACGCCGATGGTCGCCGGGGCGAGCCCGAAGCGCGTGGCGAACCAGTAGGCGAGGAAGCTCTGGACGACGAGCCCACCGGCGAACGAGTCCAGACCGAACAGCAGGCTCAGGCGAGCGACGATCCCCCGCGACCGCCGGACGCCGAACCCCCGCTCCACGGGGCCACCCGATTCGGCACGCCGATCGAGCCGGAGGGCGGCGAACAGCGCCACCAGTCCGGTGATGGCATACGCGGCGAAGGCAAGCGTGTACCGATCGGCGCCCTGCAGGCCCGATGCCTCGGCGAACGTCGTCAGGGGCCCGATGGCCAGCGCTCCGAGGGCCGTGAACGCGGCCGCGACCACGTTGTAGAGCGCGAACGCCGCCGTCCGTTCCCGCGTTGGCACGGTCTGCGGCAGCACGGCCTGATCGATGCTCTGCAGGCCCGACGATTCGTTGCTGGTCACCGCCACCATCCCCGTCAGCCCCACGAGGATCAACACCAGCAGGTCGCCCCGGACGACCGGGATGAGCAGCGCCAGGGTCATCAGGAGCGCTCCTGCGGCCAGCAGCCGCCGCCGCCCGAGGCGATCGCCGCCCAGCGCGACGACGAGCGTCAGCAGCATCGTGCCGATGAGCGCTCCACTGAGCACCAGCCCGATCGCCGCTCCGGACAGCCGGAGCTCGGCCATGTACAGCCCCAGCGCCACCGAGTTGAGGCCGAACCCGAAGGCTCGCGCGGCCTTGCCGACCAGCAACCAGCGCCCGTTCCGGTCGAGCTCGACACGGGTCAGCCAGGCGATGCGTCGCTGCCCGTCGGCGGCCGGCGGCGCTCCGCCACCGACCGCTGGCGTCGTCC
>JACDBP010000266.1 GCA_013694835.1 Chloroflexota bacterium | reverse complement strand
CGCCTGTCCGACTTCGACCTGATCGACCCCTGCGGGATGCCGGAGGTCACCGTCAGTTCCATCGCGACGGAGGCGGGCTGGGCTCCCGGCGGCCCGACGACCGAGAGCGTCGAGGACGCTGCGGGGCACTTCGCTGGTGCCTTCCGCGCAGCCCTGGAGCTTGCCACCGCCCGCTCGGCGAGGATCCGGGCCGAGGGCCAGCGCATCCCCGTCGGCGTCTGACAGCGATGGCGCCCGGTCAGTTCGAGCTTCGCAAGGACCCCATCACCGGCTGGTGGGTGGCGGTGGTGGTCGATCGAGAGTTCCAGCGTTCGCGGTTCCGGCGGCGGGCGGACCCCATCTGGGAGCGAGAAGGTCAGGCCTGCGCCAACTGCGTGGAGCCCGGCGAGGGCGTGCGCGTGCGAACCCTGAAACCGCTCGCCTTCACGGTCGCGGGCACCGAACGGGAAGCCCGTGCCGCGGGCCAGGACGGGCGCGGCGCCGGATCCGATGGACGGTCCGCGGAGGGACGGACGGGCGACGGACGCGCGGGAGAGGCTCGCACGGCTGGTCTCGGGCTCGTGGGTGACCGAGGTTCATGGCAGACCATCCTCGCCCCGGAGGGACATCACGGCTCGCTCCATGCCGAGTCTCCGGCGATCGTCACCAAGATGCTGACGCGCGCGCGCGACATCATCGCCGCGGCACGCACGGAGGACGCCACGGAGTACGTGCAGATCGTGCAGAACTGGGGCCGCCAGGCGGGCGCGATGACGAACCACCTCTGCCTGGATGTCTATGACGTACCCCAGATCCCGCACCGTATCGGCGAGGAGCTCGGCGGCGCCGCGCGCTATCTCATCCGTGAAGGGGTCTGCCCCTTCTGCCGCCTGGTACGCGACGAGATCTCCGTGGGCGAGCGGCTCGTCCACGAGGACGCCTGGGGCGTCGCCTTCGCGCCATACGCCTCTCGGTCGCCGTTCGAGGTATGGGTCGTGCCACGGGCTCACGACGCCGACTTCGGGCGGGCGACCGACACACAGCTTGCCGCGATCGGGGAGACACTCCGGACCGTCCTCCAGCTGCTCGACGTGCTGGACGGACCGCCGTACAACCTGGTACTCCATACGGCGCCGGTCCGCGAGCGCGTCGACGACACCTACCACTGGCATTGGGAGATCCACCCACGCCTGCGCGAGATCGGTGGCTTGGAGCTCGGCACGGGGCTGCCGGTCAACCCGGTCTGCCCCGAGGAGGCCGTGGCCGAGCTGATGGCCGGCGCCCGCGAGCTGACCGGCCCGTCGCCGCATCGGCGATCCCGAGCGGTCTGGGGGCGACCGTGATGGACGGCACGGAGCGCACCGGCGGCGCCACGCTTCGGCCAGCGTCACACCGGGCCGTGATGGTCCGTCACAGCGCCTGCCGATGCACCCACTCCCTACCCCGTCGTGCCAGATCGCCTCTCGAGGCAGCTGAGTGTTCGCCAGGCCCGCCACCGTCGGCGCGGTACCCGTCGTGACGCACGACCAGGCCTCCGCCCGGGTGATCGTGGAGCAGCTGTTCGCGCTCCACGCCTTCGAGATCTTCAGCTACCTGAACCGGATGCTGCGCGAGGAAGAGCTGGCCGCGGATCTGACGCAGGAGACCTTCGTCAAAGCGTACCGGGCATTCGACACCCTTGAGGACCCTGCGCGAGCACGGGCCTGGCTGTACCAGATCGCCAGCCGCACGGCTCTCGATGAGCTCCGGCGGCGGCGGATCGTGCGCTTCATCCCCTGGAGCGGCGAGTCGCGCGGAAGCGCCGCATCGGCGGAGGACGTGGCACTTCACGGCCGCCTCTCGGCTGAGATGGAGCGTGCCCTCGCTGCGATCCCGCAGCGTCAGCGGATGGCGCTCGTGCTGGCCGAGGTCCAGGAGCTGAGCGGCCTTGAGCTCGCGGCAGCACTGGGGGTCTCGCACGTCGCGGCACGTGCGCTCCTGACCCGTGCGCGTGAATCACTGCGCCAGGCGCTCGCGGTGGCCCGAGCCGAGACCGCCCTCGAACGGGTCGCTCGACCGCACGAGGCGCCCGCGCGCGACCGCTCGGGTCGGCGCCGATGAGCCGCTCCACGCGAGCCTGGACGGGACACCGCCCATGACCCTCCG
>JACDBP010000258.1 GCA_013694835.1 Chloroflexota bacterium | reverse complement strand
CGTCTGGAGCGCCGAGACCTCGACGGACAGCGCAGCAGGGCGGCCACTCAGGCGCTGGTTGATGGTACCCACCACCTGGCCCACGATCTGCTGGACGGTCTGGCTGCTGGTCTGCTGGCTCGGGTCGGTGAAGAGGCGCAGCGCCACCTGGCTTGCCGATCCCCCCGTCGCGGCGGCCGCCACGGCGTCGCCGGTGCCCTTTGGCACCACGATGACCGCGTCGAGGTCACCGTCGCGCATCTGCTGGAGCGCGGCCTCCTCGCCAACATCCGACAGCGTGAGCAGCGGCACCAGGGCGAAGCCGGCCCGCAGCTCGGTGGCGGGTGGCGTACCGTCCTGATCGACCCAGCCGACGTCGAAATTCGCCGGTCCAGAACCGGAGAAGATCGAGCCGAAGAGGATCACGAAGAGGATCGGGAACGCGAAGGTCCAGAACAGCGCGGCACGGTCGCGGTAGAAGCTCCTGATGTTGGCGAGCGTGAGGGCTCCGGTCGCACGCAGCATCTGCCGTCCCTAGTCGCGCAACGCTCGGCCGGTCAAGTCCAGAAACACGTCCTCGAGCGTCGCCCGGCGGATGACCAGGTTCGCCGGCTCCCGGCCGAGCGCCTCCGTGGCCTGGAGCAGCCCGCCGATCGTCGCCGCGACGTCCGGCGTGTAGAGCGCCACGACGCCGTCCTCCCGCACGACGCGCACGACGCCCGGCAGGGCCGCGAGCCGCTCTTCCGGAAGCTCGCCGATGTCATCGAAGCGGACGGACCGCTCCCTGAACCGTTTGGAGATGAGGTCCTCGACGGTGCCCATCTCGAGCACCTTGCCGTGGTCCATGATCCCGATGCGGTCGCAGAGCTGCTCCGCTTCCTCCATGTAGTGCGTCGTGAGCAGCACGGACTTGCCGCGTTCCCGGAGCGAGGCGATGAGGTCCCAGAGCGACCGCCGGGCCTGCGGGTCCATGCCGGTCGTCGGCTCATCCAGGAAGATCAGCTCGGGGTCGTTGACCAGTGCCAGCGCCACGGACAGGCGTTGCCGCTGGCCACCCGACAGGTCTCTCGTGAATGCCAGCCGCCGCTCGCCGAGATCCAGCGCCTCGATCAGCTCGCGCGCTGGCCGGCTCCGGCGGTAGAAGCTGGCGAACAGGTCGATGACCTCCTCGACCGTCAGCAGCGGGTAGAGCGCCGCCGTCTGGAGCTGGACGCCGATGCGCTCCTTGAGCACGTCCGCCTGGCGCGCCACGTCCAGCCCCAGGACGAGCGCCGATCCGCCGTCCGGCTTGCGAAGGCCTTCGAGCATCTCGACGGTGGTGGTCTTGCCCGCGCCGTTGGGGCCGAGCAGCCCGAAGATCTCGCCCTGCTCGACCTCGAAGGAGACGCCGTCGACCGCGACGAGCTCGCCGTAGCGCTTGACCAGGTCGCGGGCCTGGATGACGGGCTGGCTTGGCCGGGTGCCCGCACGCGGGTCGACGGCAGCGGATCCGGGACGAGCGGTCACGGTCGACATGGCATGTGCGCCCCTCGATGACTCGGTCCGGGGCGCAGCGCCACGCGGACGGACCTCGATGGTCGCACACGTGCAAGGAAGCGACAGGCGACAGGGTTCCCGTCGTCCTCGCCTATTCGGGGGCGGCCGCCGGGGCTGCGGGCGGAGCCGAGGCGCGGCCGGCGAGCCGCCGATTGCCGATGGAACTGCTCGCCACCACCACGCCGCCGATGACGAGCACCGTGCCGATGATCTCGGCCACGTGCAGCGTCTCGTTGAGGACGATCACGCCGAGGGCGATGCCCACCACCGGCATCAGGTAGGTGACCATGCTGGTCCGGGTCGCTCCCCAGCGGTCGATGAGCCGGAAGAGCAGAAGGTACGCGACCCCAGAGCCCAGCATCCCGATCCAGGTCACGGCGAACAGCGCCCGCAAAGTCGGGGGCAGCTCGATCGGCATGCCGGCGCCACCCTCGAACATGATCGCCAGCGGCAGCACCAGGAGCAGCGCGACGATGCTCTGGATGATGGCGACCTCGACGGCGGCCAGGGGGCGACGCGTGCCGTCCGCATCGCTGCCGAGCGGCTTCCCGCTCACCGCGCCGCGGATGTAGACGGCACTGATGGCATAGGCAACGCAGGCGATGACCATCATCAGCTCGCCGAGCAGCAACAACCCTCCGAAGCCGAGCGCATCGCCCGTCAGGTTCGGCGAGACCAGCAGCGCGGCGCCGGCGAAGCCGACGGTGAGCCCGACCAGCCGGTTGACGGTGATCGGTTCGTCGCGCAGGGCGGCGGCGGCGATGACGATCGTGAACAGCGGCACGAGGCCATTGAGGATCGCTGCCAGGGCCGAGCTGATGTACTGCTCGGCGCC
>JACDBP010000029.1 GCA_013694835.1 Chloroflexota bacterium | reverse complement strand
GCCCGGGCCTCCCGCGCGAGGATCAGGAAGTTGATGCGGCTGGTCGCGATCCGCGATCCGGAAGGCAGCACCAGCGTGACAAGCGCGTCGTGCGCGACCCGGACCCGGGAAACGGCGTTGGTGATCTCGTCGTCGAGATCGAAGTAGCAGACGGTCATCGGACCGCTCAGACCTTCATCGCCCGCAGCACCCGTCGAAGTGCTGCATCGAGCGGCGCCTCCTGGGCCGCCATCTCGATCGCCTGGAAGGCCAGCCCGATGGGCGGGATGTCCTGCTGGTCGACCAGTAACCCTGTCGCGTCGTGGATCGCGGCGACTTGCGACGGCTCGATCATCTCCACCAGCGGCGGCCGCGAGAAGGGCAGGCTCTTGAAGAACGTCGCGTCGTTGAGCGCAGCGGGGATCTGTGGCAGACGCGAACCGCCACCGCAGAGATAGATCCGACCGGGCAGGAGGTCAGTGCGGCCGAACTCCTCGAGCACCAGCTCGACACCCGCTGCCCAGACTGCGACGTCCTCGGCGATGCTCTGGGCAACGTCGGCTTCGCGGTCCACCGGAAGCCCGCGGGCATGGTCGATCTTGATCTCCTCAGCCCTCGCGAATGGCAGCTCCAGTCGGTCGGCCAGCGACTTCGTGAAGGCCCGCCCACCGAGCGCGAACATCCGGGTGCCCTCGATGCCACCCGCCCGCACGAGCGCGATGTCCGTGGTGCCGCCGCCGATGTCAATGAACAGCGCACCTGCCTGCTGCACCTGTTCGCCGCCAAGGCAACGCGCCACAGCGTACGGCTCAGCGACGATGGCCAGCAGCTCCAGGTCGAGCTGGCTCGCCACGGTCTGCAGCGCGCCGAGGTGGACCAGCGGGGCGAACGCGTTGAAGATGGAGATTCGCACGTGTCGGCCCTGGAAGCCGACCGGATTGGTGACCGCGTAGCCGTCGATGGTCGCGCCGGTGACGGCCGCGTGGACCAACCGGATATCCAGGTTGGGCAGGCCGGTCTCCCAGGTGATCGCGCGCTCGGCATCGCGCAGCGCCTCGCGCTGGACGACGTCGATCAGCCTCTGGAGCTCGACATCGGCGATCGGCGCGTCCGGCTTCTTGCGTTCCTGGCTGTGGCTCGTGGTGAAGCCTTTGACGAGCTCGCCTGCGATGCCGATCACGACCTGCGTCGAGCGGAAGCCCGCCATCTCCTCCGCTTCCTGCAGGGCGACCTGGCAATTGTCCACGACGGCGCCGATATCGGCCACCGTCCCCGACTGCATGTGCGCAAGGCCCTGCCTGCGACGCCCCACCCCGCGCACGGTGCCCTTGCCGGACTGGTCGATCTCGAAGACGAGCGCCTTGGCGAACTCGGTGCCGACGTCGAGCGCCGTGCACGCGGCGAGCGGGTCGCCCTCGTCGCGCTGCAGGAAGCGGCGCCAGAAGGCCACGGGTCAGGTCGTCCGCGGCGCGTCGGCGTCGGTGCCCTGTGCCCCGAGCGTTTCGGCGAGGGCGAGCCGGATGGCCTCCAGAGCACTCGGCAAGCGGTCGCGACGCCGGCCGCGAGCCTGCGCCATTTCCGGGCGGCCCCCGCCGCGTCCCTCGAAGACGGGCGCACCGCTCTGCACCAGGTCGCCCGCCGACACGCCCCGCTGGACGAGATCCGCGCTGACCGTCACGAACAGCTGAGGCTCCTCGGCCTCCAGCGCGAGCGCGATGACGCCCTCGCCGAGCACGCCACGCAGGTCCCGGGCATAGGCCTTCAGCTCCTCCATCGATCCGAAGGGAGCGGAGTAGGCGAGGAACCGGGTGCCATCGAGGGCCTCAGCGCTCGTGGCGAGATCCGCGGGGCGCGTGGGCCCGCCGGCCGCGCCCGCCTTGATGCGTTGCTCCAGTCCGCGGACGCGTGCCTGAAGCTCCACGACGCGCTCCGTGGCGGCTTCCGGTGACGTGGCGCCAAGCCGCTGGGTGAGCGCGTCGAGGGTGGCCAGGCGGTCGGACACGAGCTGCTCGGCGGCCTCGCCGGTCAGCGCCTCGATCCGCCGCATGCCCGAGCCGATGGAGCGCTCCGCGGTGATGAGAAAGCCACCGATCTGACCGGTCGCACGGCAGTGCGTGCCGCCACACAGCTCGCGACTGTAGTCCTGCACCGCGACTGTCCGGACCGTCTCGCCGTACTTCTCGTCGAAGAAGGCATCCGCACCCAGCTCGATCGCCTCTCGCATCGAGGTTTCTGCGGCGGTCACGGGCCGGTCGTCGCGGACGATCGTGCGGATCTCGTGTTCGATGGCACTCCGCTCGTCACCAGAGAGCGGCCGGTCAGCCGGATAGTCGAAACGAAGGTAGTCGGGCGTGACCAGCGAACCCGCCTGGCGGGCCTGCTCACCGACCGCGTTGCGCAGCGCTCGGTGGAGCAGGTGGGTGCCCGTGTGGTTGCGCATCGTGCGCGCGCGTCGTTCCGCGTCCACCTCGGCGATGACGGCCTGGCCCACGCGCAGCATGCCGTGCAGCTTGCCGCGATGAACGACCAGCCCTCCAGTCGGTCGCTGGGTGTCCTCCACCGTGAACAGCACCGTGCCCGACTCCGCGTCGCGGATGCTGCCCCGGTCGCCGATCTGGCCGCCGCTCTCCGCATAGAACGGCGTCTCCGCCAGGACCAGCTCGGCCTGTGCTGCGGCTTCAGCGCGAAGCTCGATCTCCGGGCGGGCTTCCAGCTCGGCGTACTCGGTGCCGTCGCGGAGGATGGCGGCGACGCGCGTCTCCGTGGTCGTCGTCTGATAGCCGAGGAACGTCGTGTCGCCGGTCCGCTGGGCGATCGCGTCGTACAGCGCGGTCAGCTCGGCGTGCCGCGCCAGGTCGGCCCTCTTGCCGCTGCGGCTGCGGGCCCGCTGCTCCGCGAGCGCATCCTCGAAGCCGGCCCGGTCCACGCGCACGCCGTATTCGGCTGCAAGCTCGACGGTCAAGTCGATGGGGAAGCCGTAGGTGTCATGGAGCCGGAAGGCGACGTCGCCCGCAAGCGTGGGCGCATCCGGAGGCAGGTGGTCGGCCTGGCGTCCCACGACGCGCTCCTCGCCCGTGAGCGGAATGAGCGCCTCCTCGAGGTGGACGGTGCCCGTCTCCAGCGTCCTCGCGAACTGGGCTTCCTCCCGCACGATCGTTCCGAGGATCGCGTCGCGGCGCTCGACGAGGTACGGGTAGGCGTCTCGCATGATCTCGATGACGACGGCCGCGGTCTCGGCGAGGAACGGCTCCATGCGCCCCAGGAGGCGGCCATGACGTGCCGCACGACGCAGGATCCGGCGCAGCACATAGCCGCGGCCCTCG
>JACDBP010000026.1 GCA_013694835.1 Chloroflexota bacterium | reverse complement strand
GCAAAGGGGAGGGCGGGCTCCATGGTCTCAGGCCCCGGAGGCCACGAGCCGCGGTGGATCGCTCACCAGCGCGATCCAGCGATGGAAGCCCGTCAACAGCTGCACGAGACGCCGCTCGACGGCTGGGTCGGCGAGCCGGCCGGCGGTGTCGAAGGCACGTTCGCCGTTCGCGACGAAGAGCATCGGCTGCGGCATGACGATCGCGCCGGCGGCGGTCAGCGCATGACGCAGCTCCTTCTGGGCATAGCGCGTACCCCATGAACCGGTCGTCGCGCCCATGATCGCGACCGGCTTGCCGTCGAGCGCGGCAGCGTCGTCGGGCCGCGACAGCCAGTCGACGACGTTCTTCATCACACCCGAGATCGACTGGTTGTACTCGGGCGTGGCGATGAGGAGGCCGTCGGAGTGCGTCACGAGCCCGCGTAACTCGTCGACCGAACCTGGTCCCGCAGGCCACACCGCCTCGAGGTCTTCGTTGAACAATGGGACTTCCGCAAGCCTGTCGAAGAGGGAGATGTCGAGACCGGCCGGGGCCAGATCGCGCGCCGCCCGCGTCAAGCGTCGGTTCAGCGAGTCGAGCCGGAGGCTGCCGGAGAAGCCAAGGATGTTCGTCGTCATCGATCGCAGTTCCTTCGCAACGGAATATTTCGCATGCGAAGTGTATGCGGCAAGCGGCGAATCGTCAAGGCGGCCGACACTGTGGCCGAGATGGCCGGGCGGACGAAGGACATGGACCGGTTGCCCGATGCGCGTCCAGCGAGGACCGTAGACGCACTCCTGTCACGGCCCCCGTGCCAGGAGCGCAGGGGCGAGCGCCAGCAGCAGGACCAGGAACGAGGCGATGCTCGGACCTCGAAGGATGCGGCCGAGCCCGAAGCGGCGCGCCATCGAGTGGCGGCGGGCGCCACTTGCCGTCGCCGGGGTGAGCGGCCCACCGTGCCGCAGCCCGGTGAACAGGACCCGGACCAGCCCGAGCGCCGGCAGCCACGCCAGGACACCGGCCGCCCGGCGCAGGTCGCCGGGCTCGATCGCCAGGTCGAGCAGGGCGGCGCGAGCCTCCCACGTGAGCGAGCCGGGCCAGCCATAGCTCATGGCGCCGCCAGCGACGAGCGCGAGCGCAAGCACGGGCCGGAGCCGTGCCCAGCCACGGATGCCAACCGCCAGGGCAGACTCGGTGCCGCGCAGCGCGACCAGCCAGGCGACCGCCCAGCTCGCCGTGACGGCGAAGAGCGGCAACCAGGCCGCGACGGCCCGTGACCCGAGCGCGGGTTCCCGCAGGACGTCGGGGACGAGCGCGAACAGCAGCAGGCTTCCGTTGACGACCACCGTCCCACCCACCAGCCGATCCACATCCCGGGCCAGCAGCGTCACGATGCACACCACCGCGAGCGCGGCGACGCCGGCGAACCGGATGGTGGCAGCCGTCGAAGACAGGTCGCCCCCCGTCGGCCCGAGGTAGCCGGCCGTCACCTCCACGAGGAGCAGCAACGACGTGGCGGGTAGCCATGAGCGGGCCGGCCCCGCCGCGACGGACGGCGGCAGGGCAGCGATCGACCTGCTCAGCCGCGCCACGGGGAACGCCCCGGCCCGGATCGCCACCGCCGTCGCGCCCATGAACAGCGCCGACGCCACGACCTGCGTGAGATCGAAGAGGGCGTGACCGGGCGTCTGCACGGTGAGGGCGATGCCGGCCCCGACGAGCGCCAGACCGGCGGTGATCGTGGCCACGCGAACCTCGGCTGCGGCCGGGTGGGATCCCAGCGCGACCAGGCTCGCGGCGGTGAGCACGAGCAGCGAGGCCAGCGGATCGTCGAGGGTCAGGGCAACCGCCATCGCGGCCAGGGCCGCCAGCGACTGCGGCGCGGCTGCGGCTCGGGCGCCGGCCGCGATCCCGACAAGGTGCAGTCCGAGGAGGCTGCCGCTCGCCGCCAGCAGCCACCACCGCACGAACGGTCCCCACACCAGCGCACGGTCAGCGACCAGGACGCGACCGTCCAGCTGGAGGAGCGCGGCCAGACCGACGGCGCCCCCGAGCAGCACCGTCGAGGCCACCGTCGCCGTGCGGCCGCGGCTGGGGAGGAGCCAGGCGATGGCCGCGGCGCCGGCCATGCAGGCAGTGAAGTCGACGATGTCGATGGTCGGCAGGGTCATGCCGCGCCGCGTGGCCGGCGAGGCTTCACCCGCGCGTTCGGCCGCCGTGTGGGCGGCTCATGCAAGGGCTCAGGGACCGAGGCCGGGCCGCGAACCGCATCGAGCTCCGGGATGGGCCCGGGTTCCGGC
>JACDBP010000224.1 GCA_013694835.1 Chloroflexota bacterium | reverse complement strand
GGTGCCGTGGTTGGCCTGGAAGAGGGCGAGCTCGAGGTCGGTGTTGACGCCGTTGCTCTTGAACAGGTCCTGGATCAGCGCGACCAGCTGATAGGTCGATCGCGCGTCATCGCCTCGTCCGGCCGCCTCCTGGGTCTCGCCCAGGGCGATGACGAACTCGGGCAACGGGATGCGATCCACGGCGCGTTGGAGCAGGTCGATCGCCTCCGCGAACTCGCCTCGAGCGGAGTGGACGCGCGCCTGCCCCGCGAGCGCGAACACGAAGTCCGGATAGACCGCCAGCGAGGACCTGTAGGCCGCATCGGCCCTCGCCAGATCGCCCTTGAGGTAAAAAAGGTTGCCGATGAGGACCCGGATGTACTCGCGGTTCTCGAGGTTCGCGGCGCCGGCGCCGAGCGCGCGGCGCATGGCATCGACGGCGCCGTCGATCTGGCCGCGAAGCTCGCGCTGGTAGGAAACGCGGCTGTACGAAGGGAGGTCAGGTCGCAGGTCGACCATGCGCTGGACGGTAGCCGCCGCCTCGTCGTAACGACCCAGCTCCGTCTGTGCGTCGGCCAGGGGTCCGAGAGCGAGCCGCCCCCCGGGATCCATCGCCACTACCTGTTCGGCAAGCGCCAGGGCCTCCCGGAACTGGTGCCGCGCCAGCGCCAGCTGCGCTTGGCCCAGCAGTGCTCCCGGTGTGTTCGGGGCACGCTTGAGGGCCTCCTTGAACGCTGTCTCGGCGCGCTTGTAGTCGCCGGGGTCGCCCACCTCCCGGACGCTCTGGAGATACGCGTAGCCAAGGCCGACGTAGGCGGCCACGTCGTTCGCGTCCTTCTGGATCAAGGCAAAGTTCCTGGCGATCTCGGCGCGGGTGGCGTCCGTCCCGGCCTGCGCGCCCGCAGGCCTGGCGATGCCCGGTAACGAGGGGCGGGCCGACGGTGGCGCCAGCTGAGGGCGGGGATCACCTGCAAAGGTATCTGGGGTGAGCCGGCCGGTCGCGACCAGCACGACCAGGACGGCGAGTGCGAGACCGACAACGGTCCCCACCCACCGGAAACGCGTCCCGTTCCGATGCATCAGGTTCCTCCAGGGTGCCGCGCTCGATCGCGTGGCATGGACGTCATTGATTCGGCCGTGCGGTCCCGCTGGATGAAAGATACTACCGGGGAGTATCCTACGAGCATGGCCGCCCACAGGCGCGGCCACCAACGGGAGGAACGACATGGAGCAGGACACGACGACGGCCATCGATCCGGTGTGCGGCATGACGGTGGAGCGCTCGGCGGCGCAGGCGAAGGATCTGGTCAGCCACCAGGGCGACACCGCCTATTACTTCTGTGGCCGCGGCTGCAAGCTCGATTTCGAGGAGCAGCCGGCCCGTTACCTCGATCCCGCCTACGTACCCTCGATGGAGTAGCTCGCGCATGACCGACCACGGTATCGACGACCGGCAGGAACACCTGGAACAGGGTGTCGGGACGACGCCGGTCACTCAAGACGGCCATGGGGCCGCCCATCCCGGTCCCGGCAGCACGGCGGTGGCCGGCACCCACGCCGATCACGGCCAGGGGAGCCACGACGCTGGCCAGATGACGGGTCACGACGCCGGCCAGATGACGGGCCATGCCGCGGGCCACCGGGCCGGTCACGCCGCGGGCCACGGGGCCGGTCACGACCGCCACGCAGGTCACTCGGTGGCGATGTTCCGGGACAAGTTCTGGATATCGCTGGCGCTGACGATCCCGGTGCTCATCTGGAGCCATGACGTCCAGATGTGGCTGGGCTACCAGGCGCCGCAGTTCCCGGGCAGCGAGTGGATCGCGGCGGCCCTCGGCACGGCCGTCTTCGTCTACGGCGGAGTGGTCTTCCTGCGCGGTGCCGCGGGCGAGCTCGCCGACCGGAAGCCCGGGATGATGACCCTCATCTCGCTCGCGATCACAGTCGCCTTCGTGACCTCGCTCGCCTCGACCTTCGGCTACTTCCAGGTCGAGATATGGTGGGAGCTGTCGACGCTCATCACCATCATGCTGCTCGGCCACTGGCTGGAAATGCGCTCCATCGCCCAGGCGCGCGG
>JACDBP010000223.1 GCA_013694835.1 Chloroflexota bacterium | reverse complement strand
GCCTCCAGCCGCCGCGCTTCGTGCAGCCTGTCCGTGAGCCGCGTCGCCGGCCAGCCGCCTTCATCGTCACGATGTTCGCGGTCTCGCTGCTCGCCGCCGGCCTTGCGTCGGGTGGCACCTATCTCGCGCTGCAGCTGTCGGGCCGCCTGGACCCGCAGTTCACCGCAGGCCCGGCCGCGATCGTCACGACATCGACGGACCCCACCCCGGCGCCACCCTCACCCCAGTCCGTGCGGATCGATGAGAGCTCCGCGATCACGGCCGCGGCGGAGAAGATCAGCCCTGCCATCGTCACCATCTCGACGAGCACCGGCAAGGGCTCGGGGATCATCTACCAGTCGAGCGGCTGGATCCTGACCAATCGCCACGTGGTCTCCGGCGCACGCACGCTGACCGTCGCGCTCAAGGACGGGCGCAGTTTTCCCGGCCGCGTCTACGGCACGGACACGCTGACCGACCTGGCCATCGTCAAGATCGACGCCACCACCCTGCCCGTCGCCGCGATCGGGGACTCGAAGGGCCTCAAGCCCGGCCAGCTGGCGATCGCCATCGGCAGCCCCCTCGGGGAGTTCACCAACAGCATCACGACCGGCGTCGTCTCCGCGCTGAACCGCAGCGTCGACGTGAACGACGAGGAGACCGGCCAGAGCCGGCGCTTGCGCAACCTGATCCAGACCGACGCTGCGATCAACCCCGGCAACTCCGGCGGCGCGCTCGTCGATGCCTCCGGCCAGGTGATCGGCGTCAACACCGCGGTCGCCGGCAACGGTGCCCAGGGCATCGGCTTTGCGATCCCCATCAACATCGCCAAGCCGATCATGCAGCAGGCGGTCAACGGCGAGACGCTCGCCCGGCCGTACATCGGCATCTCCTACCGCGAGGTCACCCCGTCGCTGATGGAGGAGAAGAAGCTGCCGATCGACTACGGGGTGTGGCTGGGGCGCGACCAGGGCGACCCCCAGGAGCCGATCGTCTCCGGAAGCCCGGCGGACCGCGCCGGCCTGAAGGAGAACGACATCATCACCTCCGTCAATGGTCAGCGGATCGACGCGACGGACACGCTCGACGAGGTGCTGACCGCCTTCAAGCCCGGCGAGGAGCTGGTGCTGACCGTCCTTCGCGACGGCAAGACGCTCGACCTGACGCTGACGCTTGGTACCCGACCCGCCACCCAGAGCTGATCCCGCGGCCGGCCAGGCCGCCTCCCCCTTTCCCACGGCCCCGAAGCGAGCAGCAACGGGGCCGTCCGCTATCCCCTGGCTCCGCTCCGCCGACGGGCGATCTGGACCCCGGCGTGCTCGATGCGGCCGTCCACAGGGACGTGGAGCTTGCGGACCCGCACGAGGACTGCGCCGGCCGGCGTCGTGGCAAGCACCTCGGCGGCGACGCGCTCGGCGACGGCCTCCAGCAGCCGGAACTCGCCCAGCTCCACGAGGTCGCGGCAGAGCCTGAAGACGGCGCCGTAATCGACCGTGGCCCCGAGGTCGTCGGTCCGCCCGGCCTCGCCCAGGTCCAGGGTCATCTCCACGTCCAGCTCGATCGGCTGCCGTACCGAGCGCTCGTCGTCGCTGACGCCGACGTGAGCGTCGAACCCCATCGCGGTCAGCACGATCCGGTCCTCGCCGTCGGTCACGGACGCGCTTCGCCTTGACGGACCACCGCATCCGCCATCAGCGCCGCGCGCCGGTTCGGCTCCACGTCGTGGACGCGGAGGATGTCGGCGCCTCCCGCGATGGCAAGCGCCGTGGTCGCGAGGGTACCCTCCAGCCGCTCCGATGCGGGCAGGTCCAGGACCTTGCCGATGGTCGACTTGCGGCTTAGGCCGACCAGCACCGGCCGCGCGAGCACCCGCAGCGCGCGAAGCTCGTGGAGCAGCAGCAGGTTGTGCTCCGCCGTCTTGCCGAAGCCGAACCCAGGGTCGACGATGAGCGACTCCCAAGCCACGCCGCAGTCGAGCGCCCGGTCCATCGCGCGCTGCAGGTCGGCGATGACTTCGGCGACGACGCTCCGGTAGCGCGCCTCATCGCGGTCGTGCATCAGGACGTAGCGCACGCCGCGCTCGGCGGCGAGGCGGGCGAGAGCGTCGGAGGGGCCGACGGCGCGGACGTCGTTGATGACGTCGGCACCGGCGTCAAGGGCGGCTGCGGCGATCCGCGGCTTGATGGTGTCGATGCTCAGCGGCAGATCCGGCAGCGCCTCGCGGATCGCGCGGACCACCGGCACCACGCGGCGCGATTCCTCCTCCTCGGTCACCCTGTCGTGGCCGGGCCGGGACGACTCGCCGCCGACATCGATGATGTCCACGCCTTCGGCCGCCATCCGTCTCGCCTGCTCGACGGCCGCCGCGATCGGGTCGCCGGGGCGGTCGGTGCGCCACAGCCCATCTCCGCTGAACGAGTCCGGCGTGACGTTGAGGACGCCCATCAGGTAGCTGCGGCTGCCCCACGCGAACGCCTTTCCCCGGATGGTCATCGTCGATGGGCGGTCGGGGATGCCGCTCGAGGCGTTCGGGGGCAGCGAGAACGACGGCGTCGCGTCCACTATGCCGGCACGAGCCGGCCGCGGACGTCGCCCACCAGGTAGAGCGACCCTGCCACGAGCAGGAGGCCCCCGTCGATCAGCGCCTGCTGGAGCCCCCGATCGAGCGCCTCGGACCAGTCGCCGATCGGTTCGATCGTCTGGTCGACGAGGGACCCGGCCGCACCGCTGCCCACGCTGGCGGCGGCATCGCGCCACGCAGCCGCCAGCTCGGTGGCTGGCATGGCGCGCACGCTTGACATCGTGGTCGGGATGATACGGGCGCTGCGCAGCGACGCCGCGCCGGCGAGCTCGCGCAGCATCGCGTGAACCTCCTTGTCCGCGGCGATGCCGAGCAGGACGGTCACGCGACCCGCGGACAGCTCCGGGCGGAGGTCCGTCAACGCCGCTGCCAGGGCCTGCATCCCAGCCTCGTTGTGCGCCCCGTCGAGGAGCACCTCCGGCGGCCCCGCGAGAAGCTCGAGGCGGCCCGGCCAGCGTGCTGCCGCCAGGCCGCGACGGACCGACACCGAGTCCCAGCTCCAGAGGCCCGCCTCGGCGAGTGCCTCCAGCGTGGCGATGGCCACAGACGCGTTGGCCGCCTGGTGGCGTCCCAGGAGCGCCAGCCGGAGCTCGCCCAGCGACGGGTGTTCGAGCACGAGGCCGTGGCGGTCCATCGCTCGGGTCGCCAGCGGCGTCACCTCGCGCAGCGCGACGTCCAGCCGGGCCGCCCGGCGACGGATGGGCACGAGACCCTCACCGGTCGCGCCCGTGACGGCGAGGTCGCCGCGCTTGATGATGGCGGCCTTCTCGCGCCCGATGGCCGTCAGCGTGCCCCCCAACTGGGCCACGTGATCAAGGTCGACGTTCGTGATGGCCGCAACGCCGCCATCCCACGCGTTCGTGGCGTCGAGCCGCCCGCCGAGCCCGACCTCCACGACCGCCGCGTCGACCGCGGCCCGACGGAACCAGCTGAACGCGGCGACCGTGAGCACCTCGAACTCGGTGGGGTCGCCGTGGCGCCGGGCAACGCGGTCCGTGTGGGCCAGCACCTCGCCCACGATCGCGGCGAAGTCATGCGGGGCGATGGGCGAGCCGTCGATGACGATCCGCTCGCGGTAGCTCACCAGGTGGGGCTTCGGCGTCTGGCCGACTCGCAGGCCGGCTTCGCGGAGCACGGCGGCCACCATCGCCTGGACGCTGCCCTTGCCGTTGGTGCCGCCGATCAGCGGCCCCCGGAGCCCGGCCTGGGGATCGCCCGTCGCATGCAGGAGCGCGCGGGTCCGCGCCAGGCCCAGGCGGATGCCGAAGCGACCTCGTGCCTCGATGGCGCGTAGCGCCTCCAGGTAGGCCGGGTCCTCGTCCGCGACGAGCCTGCTCAACGGCTGGTGAGCTCGTCCTCGTAGAACACGCACTGGTTGAAGCGCGACGAGAAGCAGACATCCGAGGCATAGCTCTGGTCGAGGTGGACGCCGCCGCGCAACTGGCAGCGCGAGACGTTCGAGTCCTGCCGCATCAGGGACTTCAGCAGATGCGGCGCATGGATCGGGATCGGGCCGCGGGCGCTCGTCATGTAGAAGTGGGGACAGACGTTGCGACGGAGGTTCGGCAGCCCGAACATCGAGCGGGCCATCGGCAGATCGCCAGATCCGGGTGCCGGGAGCGTGCCCAGCGGGCGGAGCGCGCGGGCCGGCACGCGGCCATACGGGCCGGGCGCCGGTGCCGGCGCGTGCTGGTTTCGCGGTTCCGTGATCACTCCGCCCCGCGCGGCGATCGGGATCGGTCTCCGGGTGCTCTCCACACAGCTCCTAGAAAGGTCTTGCCTGTCGAGGGGGACGTAGCGTACATGGTGGAGGTGGTCCGACCAGACGTACCTCTGTGCACCACATCGCACCCAAAGGTCCTCCTCCTACGCTAACTGTACTGCTGCACGGTTGCCGCGGAGCGTGCGAGAATCGTCGGCGAATGGCTGCACCGTCCCGTCGACCCCATCCCTCCGGAGATGGGAACGCGGGTCCCCGGCGGGGCGGCGGCGGGGTCGGCTCAAGAGGCGGCGCCAGCGTCCGGCGTTCGCAGCACGGTGGCGGTCGAGGCGGCGACCGACGAGGCGGCGGCGGGCAAGGTGGCGGCGGTGGAGGACGAAGCGGCCCCGGAGGTTCCGGCGGCCGTCACCGATCGAACAGTCGCTCGGTCACCAGCGAAGCGCCGCGCAGTCGGCTGCGCATCCCGTGGTCGCGAAGGGTCGGCGTCGTGCTCGCGATGACGATGCTGGGCGCATCGCTCGTGATGGCCGCCGCCGGCAGCGAGTTCGGCGGCCGCCCTCCGGCCAGCGCCACGGCCATCAGCTCGGTCCGGGTCGCCGCAGGGCCGACCTCATCCGCTGACGGCACGGCGGGAGGTCCCTCACCAGGCGGCACCGCGGCCACCACGCAGCCGAGCGGACCATCGGGCCCGACCCTCACCGGGCCCGAAACGGTCTTCATCCGCACCCTCGAGTTCGATGTCACCGGCACGCTCCCGGACGGGCTCACCCAACGTGGTCGGCAGCGCATCCGCATCTACGTCGATGGGAAGGTCGCCCGCCACGCGCGGCTCCCCGCGGGCTCGTCGTTCGTGGTCAGGAGCGTCCCGCTGAAAGTGGGGCGGCACCGGATCACGGCGTCCGTTCGGGGTCCGCAAGGGGAAACGCGGAAGTCGACGCCGATCATCGTCACCGTCGACCAGACGCCGCCGGGCCTGGAGCTCACGGCACCGGCCGACGGCCAGGTGATCAACGCCGAGAACGCCACGCTCGAGGGTCGCATCGTCGGCGGCGAGCAGGTCAGCGTACGAAACGACACGACCGGCACGTTCCTTCCCGCCCCGCCCGACGGGAACGGCGCGTTCACCATCGACGTGCCCATGATCGTGGGCGCCAATGTCTTCGTGGTGACCGGACAGGATCGTGCCGGAAACGTGGTCGAGGCCCGGGTCCAGGTGTTGCGCAGCGACAACCGACCGACCGCCGGCCTCCGGATCTCCTCTGAACGGATCCGGATCTCCAGACTGCCGGCGTCCATCTGGCTGCAGGCACAGGTGCGCGACGCGGACCGACGGCCCGTGCCCGATGCCCCCGTCACGTTCACGCTCTCGCCACCCGGCCAGCCGACGACGACCTACCGGGCCACGACCGACCAGCTCGGATTTGCCCGCTGGGACAAGGTGACGCTGCCACGCGACGGGGCACAGCCCGGGAAGGGCTTCGCCACGGTGCACGTGGTGCTACCCGGTGGCGAGACGATCCAGGAGACCGCGCCCTTCACGTTCCACTAGACGCAGCGAGCCGCCAGGGGCGGCTCCGCGGCTCACGGGCGGGCCCGCGGCTCAGAAGCGGCCGCCGACCTCCTCGAACAGGCCGATCGGCGAGCTCGTCGTCGCTGTCCAGCAGCCGCGCACCTCATCACCGACCAGCGGGGACCGCCGGGGATCGAGCCCGCAATATCCGATGCGGCCGGCCACCGACCGCCGGAAGTGGACGCAGGTCGAGCAGGAGGTGGCGGACCGAGAACAGACCCAGCAGCGGGAGGACTCCGCCTGGGGCGTGCCGCAGTGCGGGCAGCGCCATGTCGCCATGTGGCGAGCAGTGTAGCTGCCAGCGGCTGACACGGGAAGGGCTTTCGGGAGCGTCGGTCACGCTCGTCGGGTGGTCGCTGCGCCCTCGGCGCGATGGAACGTCCGTGCGGTTGATGCCGCCCGTGACTGGCCGGGCTACAGATGGCGTGACAGGCGGATCACAAGGTCAGCTTTGCGCTTGAAGCCGATCACCCGCTCCACCTCGCGGCCGCCCTTGAACAGGACGAGCGTCGGGATCGAGAAGATCTGGTGCTCGGTGGCCACCGCGACGTTCTCGTCGATATCGAGGGTGGCGACGCGCAGTCGATCCGCCATCTCGCGGCCCAGCTCCTCCACCACCGGCGCCACCAGCCGGCAGGGGGCGCACCAGGGCGCCCAGAAGTCGACCAGGACGGGCAGCTCGGACTCCAGCACGGCGGAGCGAAACGTGGCATCGGTGGCCTCGAACCGGCTCGGGCCGTCCTCGCCACCGCCGCGCCGCTCGGAGCCGACCGTCACGGGGTCGGGGAGGCGCTCGGCGGCGGGGTCACGCACGGCGTAAGCGGATCGATGACGCCGAGCTCGACCGTGCTGCCTGGCGGCGCCTCCTCACCGGGCAATGGCGCCTGGGTCTGCACGAGCCACGTGTCGTCGGATACCGGCGGTGGAGGCGTGACGTTGGCGACGAGACCGGCGGCCTCGATCGCGGCGCGGGCCGTCGCCACGTCCTGGCAGAAGTACGACCCCACGACGACCGGAGTCGGGCTGGGCGACGGGCTCGGCGATGGCGACGGGCTGGGCGACGGTGTCGGGTCCGGGGTCGGTGATGGCGACGGTGTCGGCGATGGCGACGGTGTCGGCGAGGCGGTGGGTTCCGGGGTCGGCGATGGCGACGGGCTTGGGGAGGCCGTGGGCGACGGGGACGGGGTAGGCGACGGCGAGGGCGAGGGCGATGGACTCGGGCTCGGCGATGGACTCGGGGATGGGGTGGGCGACGGCGTCGGCGGCGGACCCAGGGAGATGACGTAATCGACGGGGCTGCCTCTGGCCAGGGCGAGCCCCACGCGCGGGTCGCTGCTGATGACGCGATCGAGCGGCACCTGCGGATCGAACGCCTCGCTGCGCCGACCGACCGTCAGCCCCGCGTCGACGATGGCGGCCTGCGCCTCGGGCTCGGTCAGCCCGCGGAGCGCGGGCACCAGCACCGTCGCGCCCGAGGTGGAGACGGTCAGCCGGACCGCCTGGGTCGCGGGGATCTGGGTTCCGCTCGCTGGATCCTGGGCCAGCACCGTATTCGGTTCCTTGTCGTCGCGCGGTTCCGTGGCGCCGACGACCACCGTCACGCCGCGCTGCTCGGCGAGTGCCTGGGCGTCCGCCAGGCTCCGGTCCACGAAGCTCGGCACCGTCACCAGCAGCGTCGGGGACGGGGTGGGTCCAGGGCGGTTGCCCGTCAGCAACGCGAACAGCAACGCTCCTCCCACGAGCAGCACCAGCAGGCCCAGCAACCCTGCAACCCAGCCCCACGGGGTGGAGCGGGTCCGTTCGGGCTCTTCCGTATACGGCACCATGCCGCCCGGTTGCCACTCACCGGCGTACGGGTCGCCCGGCGGCAGGATCACCGCCGGCGGCGGCGGCGGGACCACGCGGACGGCCATCGGTGGCGGCGTCGAGACCAACGTCCCGCCCGCTTCAGGGAACGCGCCGGGGAAGGGCGGCGCG
>JACDBP010000211.1 GCA_013694835.1 Chloroflexota bacterium | reverse complement strand
CCCAGCCACCGAGGGCGGCCACGAAGATGAGTCCCCAGCTGACGTCCAGGAGGCCCGCCGCGAGCGCCCAGGCACCGGCCACCCCGGCGGCGGCCAGCCCGCCCTGCAGCAGCGCTCGCCCGAAGCGGGGCTTGATCGCCACGACTTCGGATGCGCCACCGTTCGCGCTACTCGGCGCGCGCTCCAGCCTGCGGCGGTCCGGTCGACGCGTTTCGCCGGGTTCGTCGGCCCTCGTCCGCGCCCCATCGTCCATCGACGCACTCTAGCGCGGGGCCGCTCGGGCGCCGCTAGACTTGGCCGTGATGCCTCATCCCAACCTCGGACTGCCCCCGGCCGATCTCCTCGCCGGCGATCCGGCGGCGGCCGCCCGGGTCCGGCGCGAGCGGACGCGGCTGGCGCGCCTGGCGCTCGAGGCGACCGCGCGGCTCGACCCGACGTTCACGAAACGCTACGACGAGCTCAGGCTGCGGCTGTTCCTGCGCGACTTCGAGCAGCACCTGGAGCAGATCGCGCGCGCGCTCGAGACCGGACAGGATTCCTTCGTGGTGCAGTACGGCGAGTGGCTGGTACCGGTCTATCGTCGGCGCGAGGTGCCGATGCGCGACTTCGCGTTGATGCTGCTCGGCCTTCGCGACGTCGCTGCGACCGTTCTGTCGCCGGAGGAGTCGGAGGCGCTGTTCGGGCTGATCGATCGCTGGCAGGTGCGCCTGAAGCACCACGGTCGGCTGCCAGGGGACCACAAGGGCAACTCGATCGTGCGCTTCTTCTGGAAGGGTGCTGGGATCATGGACGACTCGGTCATCTGACCCCGATGACCATAAAATGGGTCAAGGTGGACCCCCTCGTCATGAACGGTGAGCCGTTCTGCTACGGCACGCGCCTGTCGGTCCGCAACATCCTCGAGATGCGCCGCAACGGGCTGACGCCGGACGAGATGCTCGGCGACAACCCCGAGCTCCGCCAGGTCGGGATCGCGGAGGCCTTCCGTTTCGCCGCCGAGGACCGCCAGCGCTACGAAGACTTCTTCGGCCCCGACGGCTCGTTGGAGGGACCCGGCTTCACGAACGCCCAGATCGAGCGCCTGCCCGAGGACCTGCGGTCACATCCCGTCATCGCGGGAAGCAGGCCGGGACCGACGAGCACGACCTGATCGCGAGACGGTCGCGCCGGGGCCGGTGCTAGCATCGTCGCAGCACCACTCCCCCGAGGCTTCGATCCCATGACCGACCAGACCCTGACCCAGACACCCGAACGCTCGACCGAAGAGACGGCCACGGCCACCGGCATGTCCGCCCAACCGCCGGTCACCAGCACGGCCGTGCCCGGTGCTCCGATCAGCCCGGGCACCTTCGACGCGACGGCCCGCGCCACCGAGTTCGCCATCCTCGACGCCCTGCGCTCCGTGGTCGATCCCGAGATCGGCATGAACGTGGTGGAGCTCGCACTCATCAAGCAGATCATCCTCGGCGACGCGCTGACGGAGATCAAGATGATCCTGACGACGCCGTTCTGCCCTTACGCCGGCTCGATGATCCAGCAGGTCAAGGAGGCGACCGAGGAGGTCGTCGAGACCGAGGTCAAGGTCACCCTGCTGGCCGAGCGCTGGGACCCGAAGGACGCCGGGCTGGTTTGGTAAACGACCCTCCCGGGTCCACGCCCGCCGCGCGATCGGGCATCGCCGACAGCGTCGTCGCCACCGGCCGCGGTGACGACGGCACCACCGGCCTCCTCTTCGGCGGCGCTCGCATCGCCAAGGACGATCCACGCACCGAGGCGTACGGAACGGTCGATGAGGCGGTGGCCTGCCTGGGCCTCGCCCGAGCCGAGCTCGGCTCGATGCAGGCGGCACGGACCCTTCCCGACGTCCTGGCCAAGCTCCCGGCGCAGATCCTCCGCTATCAGCGCGAGCTGTTCGTGGTCGGCGCCGAGCTCGCCGCCAACCCCGACGCATGGGACCGGCTCAGGGACGGCACGACGCGGGTGAGCCGGGCGATGGTCGATGCCTTGGAGACGGACCTTGCCATGGCCGAGCGCTCCATCGAGATGCCCCGCGAGTTCACCGTCCCCGGCGAGTCGCGCCTATCGGCGGCACTGGAGCTCGCCCGGACGGTCCTGCGCCGCGCCGAGCGCCGCGCCATCAGCCTCCAACGTGTCCATCTGGTTCCCGGTGCGTGGCTCGTGCCCTACCTCAACCGCCTGGCCGACCTGCTGTGGGTGCTGGCACGAGCCGCCGAACAGGGCGAGCAGCGTGCCACCACCACCGCGCGCACCCAGCCGCGAGGGCGCCAGCCGGCCTCGCGCCCTGGATGAGGAACAACGGCATCGCAAGCCGGGGCATCGTCTGGTGATGGGAAGGGCTCGCGCACGGCGACCGCCTCAAGGCCTCGCACTCGCCCGATGGGGCAAGCTTCGCGAGATTCGTCGATGAACTTTGCCGATCCATCGACAGGCAACGCTAGACTGTTACCCGAGCGCCCCTCCGTGAGCGTGCATCGTTCGACCCTTCTGGTCGTGCGCAAGGAGTACCGAACCGTGTTCAACCGTGATCCCAACCAGCCCTCCCAGGGCGGCCAGACCGGCCGGCCGAGCCCGTTCGGCTTCCCGGCGACGTCCGGCGTGGGCTATGGGGGCGTCGCCGCACCTGCCACCGCGGCCGTCCGGCAGGGCTTCCTGCGGGCGAGCTTCACCTGGATGTTCATGGCGCTCATCGTCAGCGCCGGCACCGCTCTCTTCGTCTTCGCGAATCCGCAGGCGCTGCGGTTCGTGGCGCAGAACTACTTCTTCCTGGCCATCGGTGCGTTCGTCGTCTCGCTCGTCATCCAGATGGGCATCAACCGCATCGGCACGATGGGCGCTGTCGCCGGGCTCTCCATCTACGCGGTGCTGATGGGCGCGACCATCGGCGCCATCGTTGCGGCGTACGTCACCTTCGGCGGCGCTGCCGCGGTGGTCTCGGCGTTCCTCGGCGCATCGGCCATCTTCGGCGGCGCGGCGCTCTACGGCGTGGTCACCAAGCGTGACCTGACCAAGCTCGGCGGCCTGCTGTTCATGGCCTTCCTGGGCCTGTTCGTGGTCATGCTCGTCAACATGTTCATGAACAGCAGCGGCCTCAGCTTCGTCATCGGCATCGCCGGCGTGCTCATCTTCACGGGCCTCACGGCCTACTTCGTGCAGCAGCTCAACAACGGCGGCCTCGACTACATCGCCAACCGCGACAGCGCGGCGGTCGTCGGTGCGCTCCTGCTGTACATCAGCTTCATCAACCTGTTCCTGTTCCTGCTGTCGCTCTTCGGCGGCAACCGAGACTGACCCCGGCGCGGGCGTGACGGACCCAGGTTCGAGCGCGCCCGCCGAACGGATAGGCTTCATCGGGCTCGGCACGATGGGCGCGGCGATGGCCGCGAACGTCGCCCGGGCCCGATCTCCGTTAACGGCGTGGAATCGAACGGCCGGCCGCGCCCCCGAGCTGGCCGAGCTGGGGGTGACCGAGGTTCGGACGCTGGCCGAGCTGGCCGCCGCCTCGGACGTGGTCGTCATCTGTATCTCGGACACGCCGGACGTGGAGGCCGCGCTCTTCGGCGGCGATGGGGTGCCGGGTCTCGCCGATGCGCTCGCCCCCGGCTCGCTGGTAATCGACTGCTCGACGATCTCGCCGTCCGCTACGCGCGGCTTCGCCACCCGCCTGGGCGCGCGAGGGATCGCCATGGTCGATGCCCCCGTCTCGGGCGGGTCGGAAGGCGCCCAGAAGGCGACCTTGACGATCATGGTCGGCGGCGACGCAGCTGACGTCGCCCGGGCGCGCCCGGTGCTGGAAACGATGGGCAGGACCATCACCCACATCGGCCCTATCGGCGCCGGCCAGGCCACGAAGGCCGTCAACCAGGTGATCCTCTGTGGCGCGTATCTGGGTGTCGCGGAGGGGCTCGTGCTGGCGATGAAGGCCGGCCTTGACGTCGAGACCGTCGTCACGGCGCTCAGCGGGGGCGCGGCGCAGTCGTGGGTCCTGGCGAACCGCAGCAGCCGCATGATCGATGACGACTACCCGCTCGGCTTCAAGGTCTCGCTCCATCTCAAGGACCTGCGCATCGCCCTCGAACTGGCGCGAGAGAACGGCGCCTCGCTGCCGGTGGCGGCGCTGGCCGCGCAGATCGAGAACGGCCTCGTCGCTCAGGGCCACGGTGACGACGACATGTCGGCCCTCGCACGCGCGATCCGGAGCTGGTCCGGGCTGTGACCCTGCGCGGCGCCGGCGCGCTCGCGGCCCTCGTGGTGGCACTCGTGGCGGCCGCGGGCTGCGACGTCCTGGTCGCCGGACCCACCCCCACCGCCAGCTCATCGCCAGCTACCGTGAGTTCGGGCATCACCGGTCGGGTCGTCATCGGACCGACCTGTCCGTTGGAGGCGACCCCATCGGAAGAACCCGAGCCGTCGGCCGAGGAGTCACCGGGTACGGGCCCCACGCTCGACCCGGACGCGACGCCCGAGCCGCCACCATCGGACGACCCGAACGCCACCGAGGACCCAGAGACCACGCCCTACGCGCCCGGCTGTTCCCGGCCGTTCGCCGCTTCTCTTGTCATCACGAGCGGCACCGACGGGTCCGCGATCAGCCGCCTGGCGACCGGCGAGGACGGCCTCTTCACGGTCGATCTGTCACCTGGCGAGTACACGATCGTGCCGCAGAACGGCGAGCCGTTCCCCATTGCGCAACCGCTGGACGTGACCGTGGTCGCGGGCCAGTACGTCGAGGTGGAGATCAACTACGACTCCGGGATCCGGTAGGCTCGGTAGCCGCCGTCGCGATGGGCAGCAGCCGGTCGCCGTTTGTTCCTGGGGCGTCAGCCCTCGATGGCGAAGGTGACGTCGACCTCGATGGTGATCTCACTGGTCCCTGCGGCGACCGAGGTGTCCGCCTTCTCCATCATGGCCGCCCGCGCGAAGATGATCGGCGGTCCGCTCTGGGGCATCCCGCCCTCCACGATCGAGAGCGCCCGGCCGACCTTCACGCCGGCCGCCTCGGCCAGGGTCTCGGCCCGCGCACGTGCATCGCCGATGGCCAGCGTGCGTGCCCGGCGCTCGGCTTCGGCGGGCTCCGCGACGGAGAACGTGATGCCGTTGACGCGGGTCGCGCCGGCCTCGATCGCCGTGTCGATCGTCGGGCCGACCCGGTCCATCGAGCGCACCTGCACCATCAGGGTCTGATTCGCGAGGTAGCCGGTCTGGCGCGGGGCCTCCCCGGAATAGTCGTACTGAGCGTCGAGCGAGACCTGCTGGGTGCTCAGGTCGTCGTCCGCGATGCCGAGCCCGCGCAGCGCCGCGAAGACCGATTGCATCTGGCGACTGCCTGCTTCCTGGGCCGCCCGCGCGGACCGCTGGAGCGATTCCACGCCGAGGATGACGCTGGCGGTGTCGGGCCGCATGGTGACCCGCCCGATGCCGTGGACCGTGATGCCCTGTGTCTGTTCCATGGCCCGGAGGGTAACGGACCCTGGCTTACCAGTGTTCCCAGCGGGTGAACGACTCGGACGGGACCCAGCCGCGCTTCAGGGATGGCGAGGGCATGTCCGGGGCCGGGTGGCCGACCGGGATGATGCCGATCGGGCTGAACTCATCAGGGATGCCGAGCTCGGACTTGATGGGAGTCCAGTCGGCGGCACCGGCGTAGCCCGCCGCGAGACCCTCGTCGACGGCCGCGAGGAGGATCAGCATCGCGGTCATGCCCACGTCGATCCACCAGTAGGGGACCGGCCAGTCGATCTCCGTGCCATC
>JACDBP010000207.1 GCA_013694835.1 Chloroflexota bacterium | reverse complement strand
CGATGGACCCCGCTGTTCTGGACGACGTGCTCGGCATCGGCCAGCTCGACCGGCCCAGCGACCCGGCTCCGATCCCGCTCGACCAGGATCTCTAGCCGCCGATGGAGGTGGTGCGCGACCGCGCCGCACTGGCGGCCGCGCGCCCCCGGCTTCCCACGCCGGTCGGCATGCTCCCGACGATGGGTGCGCTCCATCCTGGCCATCGAGCGCTGCTCGATCGGGCGCGCGCCGCCTGCGCATCGGTGGTCGTCTCGATCTTCATCAACCCGACCCAGTTCGGGCCGGGCGAGGACCTCGCCCGGTACCCGCGGGATGAGGCGGCCGACCTGGCGACGTGCCGCGAGGCTGGGGTCGATCTCGTCTTCATCCCGCCGGTGGAGGAGGTCTATCCGCCGGGCGCCTCGACGTTCGTGGATGTGGGACCGCTGAGCGAGCGGCTCGAGGGCGCCGCCCGACCCGGCCACTTCCGCGGGGTCGCGACGGTCGTGACCGTGCTGCTCTCGCTGGTGCGGCCGGACGTGGTGTTCTTCGGCCAGAAGGACGGGCAGCAGACGATCGTCATCCGCCGCCTGGTGCGCGACCTCGGCCTTGGCACGGAAGTGCGGGTGGTGCCGACCGTCCGCGAGCCCGACGGGCTGGCGATGTCGTCTCGAAATCGATTCCTCTCACCGGCGGAACGCGCCGCCGCGCCCATCCTGTCTCGGGCGCTCCAGGCCGCGGCGGATGCCTTCCACCAGGCAGGCGAGCGCGACGCGGAGCGGCTTCGGTCGCTGATGCGCGAGGTGCTGGCCAGCGAACCTGCCGGGCGGCCCGACTACGTCAGCGTGGCGGATGGCGATACGCTCCAGGAGCTGGCCACCGTCGAGGGACCGGCGCTCCTCAGCCTCGCGGTCCGGTTCCCCTCGGCGCGGCTGATCGACTGCCAACCGATCGGCTGACGTCCGCGCACCTGACGGGGAGCACCGCGGATCCAGCCGATTCGCTACCCGGCAGGGACGCGGGCCGGCATCGCGTCGATCAGCGGCGCCCCATCCGCGCGGAGGTCAGGCGCCGTGTCGCGAGGACGAACATAGCGAGCGCATAGGCCGACAGGCCCAGGAGCAGCGGCAGAGGTGCCTCGCCATCACGACTCGAGCCGGTCGGCACGAACATGTCGGTCGGGGGCTGGGTCGGCTCCCCGCCACCGGTCCCGGCCTCCACGACGACCGTTCCCTGCATCGCGGGATGGATGTTGCAGTGATATGCGTAGCTGCCGGCGGTCTCGAAGGTGAAGCTGTACGAACCGCTGTCCGCGGCGATGTCGCCGCCGAGCGGGCCGGCGCCGTCCGAGGTGACGGTATGCGGCGCGTCGCTGGCGTTCTGCCACATCACGCTGTCGCCGGCCGTCACCGTCGTCATGCCCGGCTGGAACGAATACTGGCCGTTCTCCTCGTTGATCTCGACGGTCTTCGAGGCTGCAAGGACAGCTGAACCGGTCAGCGCAAGCGCGGCGATCGCCACGAACGTAGTTGCCACCAGGGCTCTGGATCGTTGGACCTTGAGCATGGAGTCCTCCTCGGTATCCGACCGCATCGATACCGGGAGCTACGCACTGGAGGACGGTGCCGGTTTCACGGGCGGACCGCCTCGGCGTCGGATCTCGCGGGCGGACCACTCGGCGTCCGATCCCACGGGGCGGACTATCCCCGGCGTCGGATCTCCCGGGCGTGGCGCGTCCGACGCTGGCCGAGCAACGCAACCCCGAGCACGCCGCCGCCTACGACCAGCAACAGCCAAGGCTCGGGCCTGCCACCGCTCGGGTCACCCACCGGGCCGTCCGCGGTCACCACGGCCGTGTCGGGCTGTCCACCGCCTCCGGTGGGTCGGCTCACGGGACCGCCACCGCCGGGCTGGCGCGTACGGCCCCGCCGCTCGGTGGGGCGCGCGGTGGGGCGTGCCGTGGGCCTGGGAGCGCTGGCAGCCTTGACGACCACCCTTCCCTTCATCCCCGCGTGCAGGAAACAGTGGTAGCTGAACGAGCCCGCCTTGGCGAAGGACCGCGTGAAGCTCTTCCCCGGCAACACGATCCCGGAGTCGAACTGCGGGCCGCTCAGCGACGTCACCGTGTGCGGCTTCTGCCCGTCATTGACCCACCGCACGCGATCGCCGATCCTGACCGTGATACCCACCGGCACGAATCGGTCGTCGACCATCGAGACGTTGCGCTGCTCGGCACTCACGGTCGCCGCAGTGGCGAGCATGGCGGTGACGGCGAGCGCGGTCACGGCGGCGAGGCGCAGTCGAAAGGCGTTGGGCATCGGGCTAACTCCGTGAGCGGATCATCCGCCGAAGGGTACCCGCGATGCGGCGCACCGTGTTCCGGCCACCAGCCGCACGCTGACCCGACCGGCCGGCGGAGGCCGCGGGCCGTGTGGTCGAGGCTGCCGACCGAACGTCCTGGCCGCGGCGCACAGGGCGCCCCCGCTCGAACCGGGCGAGGATGCGATCGACATCGAGATGCTCGGCCACGACTCGCTTGGTCAGCTCGATCTTCTCGCGATCGTCGGGGTGCGTCTTGACGAGCAGGTCATGGACGGTCGATGCGGCCTGGTAGGTGTCGTCCGGCACGAGGTATGCGAAGAGCCGCGCGTCGCGAAGCGCCGCCAGGACCCGTTCCGAAGGGCGATATCCGCCGGTCAACAGCAGGCCGACGAGTGCCCCACCAGTGGTCGGTCGGGCCC
>JACDBP010000175.1 GCA_013694835.1 Chloroflexota bacterium | reverse complement strand
GGCCGCGCTCTGGATCGTCGTCGCCATGGCTTCGCTGCTCGCGCTGTTCGCCCGCTATGTCGCACCGCCGTCGCCCGCGCCCTCGACCACCGCGGCGGCATCACCGGAGCCGGACAGGACATCGGCCGCCGACCTGCGGGCGGCCCGATGAGCGCCGTGACGACGTGGCCGGTGGCGGCCCGCACGGCACACAGCGCACGGCGGTAGCCTTTCGGACGATGCCCTCGATCGTCGCCGCCGGGCTCGTGTTCGCGGCGTCGGCTGCCGTGCTGGTCCTGGAGATCCTCGCCGGGCGACTGCTGGCGCCGTTCGTCGGCGTGAGCCTGGAGACGTACACGGGCATCATCGGCGTGGTGCTGGCGGGCATCAGCCTCGGCACCTGGCTCGGCGGCCGGGCCGCGGACCACACCGACCCGCGACGCCTGCTGGGACCGCTGCTCATCACCGGCGGTGCGCTTGCGCTGCTGATCGTGCCGCTGATCTCCTTCGTGGCCGCCCTGCGTCCCGGTGAGGGACCCGCTGCCATCGTCCTCTTCTCCCTCGCCGGGTTCTTCCTTCCCGCGGCCGTCCTCTCGGCGGTCGGCCCGACGGTCGTCAAGCTCCAGCTCCGCTCCCTCGACGAGACCGGCCGCGTCGTCGGCCGTCTCTCGGCGATCGGCACCGCGGGGGCCATCGTCGGCACTTTCGTGACGGGCTTCGTCCTCATCGCGGCCGTGCCGACGCGACCGATCGTGACCGGTGTCGGGGCCCTGCTGGTTGTGGCCGGCCTCGCGGTCTGGATGACCATCGGACGAGGCGCAGGCGGCACGAGCGTGCCGCTGGCTGCCTTGGCCGCGCTGATGCTCGGTGCGGCCTGGTCGGCGGTCTCGCCGCAGCCCTGCCAGGTGGAATCGACGTACTTCTGCATCCGGGTCGAGGTCGCGGGGGACCGCCCGACTGGCCGGACCCTGTTCCTCGACACGCTGCGGCACAGCTACGTCGACCTGGCGGACCCTCGCCACCTCGAGTTCGAGTACACCCGCATCGTCGGGGACGTCGTCGCAGCGGTCGCCCCCGAGGGCACGCCGATCCGCGTTCTGCACATCGGCGGCGGTGGCTTCACGCTGCCACGCTACGTCGCCGCCACGCGGCCCGGGTCGTCGAGCAGGGTGCTCGAGCTGGACGCGACGGTGGTCCGCGTCGATCGGGAGCAACTCGGGCTCGTCCTGTCACCGGAACTGGAGGTGCGCATCGGCGATGCCCGGCTGGGTATCGGCGAGGAGCCGGCGAGCTCGTACGACCTGGTGGTCGGGGACGCCTTCGGGAAACTGGCGGTCCCGTGGCACCTCACGACCCAGGAGATGGTCCGCGAGGTCCAGCGCGTCCTGCGCCCTGGCGGGATCTACGTGGTGAACGTGATCGACTATCCGCCGCTCTCGTTCGCGCGCGCGGAGGCGGCGACCCTGCGCAGTGTGTTCGCCCACGTCGGCCATATCGGACGACCGGATCCGCAGGGGCGCGAGCGTGGCGGCAACGTGATGCTCGTGGCGTCGGATGCGCCGCTGCCCGTGGCTGCGATCGACGCCTTGAATGCCCGTCGCCGTGGCATGGATAGCGTCCGCACGGGCGCGCAGCTGGACGCGTTCATCGGGGAGGCGATCATCCTGACCGACGATTTCGCGCCGGTCGACCAGCTGCTGACATCGAACCTCCGGCTCATCGGCGGCGAGAGCGCGACCTGGACGAGATAGCCACCGGTTGGGTGCCGGCCACCGACCGGGCGCCAGCCACGGGGCCTGCATCGGCGGGCTCACGGTCGATCGCCGTCTCGTCGGTGATCACGCGGCGCGCGAGCGGCGTCGAATAGACGAGCGAGGTCGTCACGGACCCGTACCGCGAAAGGTAGGCAGTCGTCTGCTCCAGGTCGGGCATCGACCGCGCAACGACCTTCAGGATGTAGCAGTCATCGCCGGTCACGTGGTGGCACTCGAGGATCTCGGACCGCTCTGCGATGGCCCGCTCGCTCGATCGATGGGCGCCGACGTTCTCGCGGAACCGGACGAAGGCAAGCAGCGGCCAGCCGAGCCGAGCCGCGTCCACGTCTGCGTGGTAGCCGCGGATGTATCCCTGGTCCTCCAGCCGCCGCACACGCTCGGCGACTGCGGGCGCACTCATCGCAACGCGGCGGCCCAGCTCGCTGAAGCTGATGCGCGCGTTCGCCTGCAGCTCCGCCAGCAGGAGCCAGTCGGTGGCGTCGAGGTTGTCGGCAATGTCGAAGGTCATGAGAGACATCCTCCGTTGATTCGATTGCCAGCCGCCACCACATCCGTCGCTTCTGTATGGCGCTTGGCGAAATGGTCGCATATCGTGGCAAGGGACCCATCCGGAGACCAGCAGGGGAAGCGATGACCGCCATGCGTCAGCTCCGTCACTCGGCTGTCCTCGAGACGGACGCCGCGACACCGTCGGCGGCCGTCGTCCACTTCCGGGCGCGCCTGTCGTTCGAGACCGATCCTGCGGACCTCGCGACCGATCTCGCCAAGGGCCGCACCGACCTGCTCGTGGTCGACACGCGGAGCCCTCGGATGTTTGCCGCCGGCCATA
>JACDBP010000160.1 GCA_013694835.1 Chloroflexota bacterium | reverse complement strand
CGGCTCGCCTTCGGCCACGCCCTCCACGACGACGATCCCGCGGATGTCCCTGAACGGCGGCACGGGGCCTCGGGGCACGAACTGCTCCTGGTAGGCGCCGCCCTTTCCGTAGGCGATCAGCCGCTCGTGCTTCCGATCCCAGGCATACAGGCGCCCGCTCGAGCGGGGACCCGAGGCCGTGAACAAACCGAACTCGCGCCCGGGGCGAATGTCGCCCTGGTCAGGTGCCTCGGCGAGCCTGAACTCGGTCTTGCGACCGTTGAGGTACCGGAAGATCGCCTCCTGCGTCAGGACGTACACGTCGCCGTCGATGAGCAGACCTCGGAACGTGCCGACCGTCTCTGCGTCCGCCCCCTGGAGGTAGCCGGAGGGCCTCGAGAAACCGCTGCCATCGAGGGTCGGGGCGTAGCGCTGGATCTGCTGGGCGCTCGGGTCCACGACGTACAGGTTGTAGAGGCCGTCCTCGGCGTTCACCAGGAACGTCGCCACATCCACGACGTCGGCACCCCACGGCTCGTCGCCCGCGACCCGGAGCTGGCTGAGCGTTCCGTCGCCGTTGTCATTCGAGGGTCGCCACCGCCACAGGGCGCCACGCGCATCCACCACGAGCACGTCCTGACCGCCGCCGCCGAGGTGCGCCGGCGGACCGATGCCCGATCCCGCACCGTCACCGGCCTTGACGACGATCCGCGACCGGCCCGACTTGAGGTCGACCCTGACGACCGACTTCGAGGCGCGATCGATGAGGTAAGCGGCCCCGGCGTCCAGCGGCGGGCCCAGCACGAGGTCCCGCGGATCCGCTCCGGGCAGCACCGTGGCGAACCGGACCAGTGGCGTGGCGCTCGGGCGGCGCGTGCGGTAGAGCACGTCCAGCCCGTTCGAGACCCGAGCACGCAGTGCGGCGATACGAGTCTCCGGGATGCCACCCACCCTGGCGCGTTCGAGTCCCTGCCACGCCTCCCGGAGCAGCCTCGTCGCCTGCGCCTCGTCGCCGATCGGCACGTCGCCCGCGCCGAGCGCTCGGTTGATCTTCGCTTCCGCGTCGGCGAGCCCCTGGTTGATGTCGTTGGTGACCTGCCTCACCTGGTCGGTGGGTCGCAGTGCCGCGAGGGCCCATGCACCGGTCCCCGCCACGGCGATGAAGCTGAGCAGCAGCAGGAGCGTGAACGCGTAGCGCCGCTGCGAGTTGCGGCGGGCGACCAGCGGCCGAACCTTCTTGAACTTGGCGCGCCGCTGCGGCATCAGGTCGAACATCCGGTCCACGAGCCCGCCGATGGCGCTCCCGAACGCGCCCTGGACGCGACGGCCCGCACCGGAGACGGCCTGCGCCGCATCGGCGAACGGGTCGCGGCCTCCGGTACGCTGGGGCATGCCAGCGAGCGGCTCGGCCGGAGTGACGGGCATCAGACGCTTCTCGGAACGGCTCGTGGCGATCTCCGTCGCCTCGATCGCCAGCAGCGCGTCGGAGCCTTCCCCGCTGCCGGCCACGAACAGGTGGTGGAGGTGCTCCACGGCCGACTGCGGGTGGAGCGTCACGACCGCGTTCTTGATCTCCTCCGTGCCCACGACGTCGGTCAGATTGCGCGCCACGAGGATGAGCGAGTCGCCGATGGCGAACTCGCCGCGCCAGACGTCGATGTGCATCCCGTCCGGTGCGGGCAGGCCACCCGAAGGCTGATGCTCTGGCATCAGCAGGCGTGCCTGGCGGACGAGGTATGCGTCGCCATCGCCGATCGTCGCGACGTAGAGCTCGTTGACCCGGATGACCGCGATGGCGGCTCCGACCGAGCCGGGCGCCAGGCCGTGCCCCTCGCGCTGGTGCCGCAGCCGCCGGTTCGCGCTGCGAACCGCCTTGTCCAGGACGACCGGGATGCCCGCAGATTCGTCGTAGTAGTACTCGCGGCGGATCGTCTCCGCAACGAGCGCGGCGGCCTCGCGCGGGCGCCCGCCACCGCCACGGGCGGTCACGACGACGTAGAGGCTGCCCTTCGAGCGTGCGCGCGAGCCGGTCGCCGGCTCCGTCACCAGGATCGAGTCTGCGGACGAGGACAGGCGGTCCTGCTCCGCGACGACGCCGATCTTGAGGTGGAGGCGAGCGACCATGACGGGCTAGTCTAGCGTCGGGGCCGGGCGACCCTCGTCAGCGGCCTGAGCACGACCCGCAACTCCATCAGCCGCGAACCACCGGGTGCTGCGGCGAAGGCCTGCAGCAGCTGAACGGCGCGGAGCCTCAGTTCCTGGGCCACGATCGCGGCGCTCGCCGAGACCACCAGCACTGGCGGCTGGACCGCCACGAGCTCCGAGAGGCCGGTCGCCGGCGGCACGTGCTCCTCCACGATTCGCGCCCAGGACGCCATCGCACGCGACAGTCGGAGCTCGTCTTCCAGGCCGAGTTCCGTCGCCATCGCCGGCAGCAGCTCGCCGAGGCGCCGCATCGGCCGACGCCGCCCGGTCATCGGGGCTCCCGCTCGGCCAGCGCCAACGCCCCCCGCGTCACGTGCCAGGCGGTGGACTCCGCGACCAGCGCCGGGTCCAGGTCGGCGAGGGTCGTGGTGCTGATGAAGGCCTGGGGCAGGTCCGCGATGCGCCGTACCAGGTGGGCCCGGCGGGCGGGATCGAGCTCGCTGAAGACGTCGTCAAGCAACAGCAGCGGTGGGTGGCCGTCCAGTGCCGTGAGGAGCGCCAGTTCCGCCAGCTTGAGCGCGAGGATCGCCGTGCGCTGCTGGCCTCGCGAGGCGGATCCGGCCAGGTCCCGGGCATCCAGCTCGAACGCGATGTCGTCGCGGTGGGGCCCCACGAGGGTCGACCCATTCCACAGCTCCTTCTCGCCGGTCTCGGCGAGCCGGCGACGGAGTGCCTCCTCGGGTGTCTCCCCACCCGTCGCCGCTGCATTCGTGACGTATCGCAGGGCGAGCCTCCCCTCGCCCGGCGCGATCTGGGCGTGGGCCTCCGCGAGCGGCCCGGCCAGCTCCCCGATGATCTCCCGGCGCCAGGCCACGATGCGTCCACCCTCGGCGCAGAGCAGCTCGTCCCAGTAGCGCAGCTCGCCACGGTCGGAGATCCCGTCGCGCACCGCTCGGAGCAGGTTGTTGCGCTGCTGGAGGGCGCGGCCGTAGAGGGAGAGGCTGGCAGAGGCCGTGGCCCAGCGATGGACCAGGAGCGCGTCCAGTGTCCCGCGCCGGAGCGACGGGGAGCCGGAGACGAGCAGCATGTCCTCTGGTGCGAACATCACGACGCGCATCGCCGCCGCGAGCGCCGAGGCACGCCGCGGCACACCGTTGACCCGGATCCGCTTGCGCGTGGCACCTGCCCCGAGCACGACCTCCAGGGTGCCCGGCACCCCGTTGACGCTGGAGACGCGGGCCTCGACTCGGGCGAAGTCGGCGTCCCAGGCGATCAGGTCCGGGTCACTCGTCGTCCGGTGCGAGTGGCCGGTGGCGAGGAGGGCGATCGCCTCCAGCAGGTTCGTCTTGCCGGCGGCGTTGTCCCCGAAGACCACCTGCGGCCCGGCGGTGAATGTCACGTCCAGCGATCCGTAGCTCCGGAAGCCGGCCAGGACCAGGCGTTCCACCATCACGGCCCGTGAGCCGGCTGGCGTCGCCGTCTGGATCGATGCGACCGATGCGCCCGTCGACCGTGCGGCAGCCTCCGCCCTCATCGACCCGCTCCCGCCTGTGTCCAGCCGACCCCGATCACCAACGGCGCGCGCTGCGCGACACGCGTGCTCACGCTCAGGACGGCGTGCGTACCGGCATGATCACGTGGACGTAGTCATCGTCGCCGATGGGCCGAAGAACGCCCGGCGACAGCGGCCCGGTGAACTCCAACGCCAGCTGGTCGGCGTCCACGTTCTGGAGCGCCTCCTGGAGATAGCGGGCGTTGAAGGCGATCGTCACAGGCTCCCCCTCCAGCGCCGCCTCGACCTCGGCCTGTGCCTCGCCCACGTCGGCCGCCGCGGCGATCGTCAGGACACCCGACTCGCTGCTCTCGGTCCGGAGCTTGACGACATTCGCCGCCGAGCTCGCGATGAGCGCTGAGAGGCGGACCGCCTTGAGCAGCTCCTCCCGGTCGACCACCGCGCTCGTCGTGTGGCTCGTCGGCAGCACCTGCTGGTAATTCGGGAACTGACCGTCGATGAGCCGGCTGACCAGGTCGACGCCTTCGATGTGGAACAGGATCTGGCTCTTCGACTGCGCCAGCATCACCTCGACCGGGTCGTCGGCATCGGCCAGGATCCGCATCAGCTCGGCGTACGATCGACCGGGCACGACCACGCTGGTCTCCTCGACCGGGTCGAGCGTGGGCAGCGATTTCACGGCGATGCGGTAGTTGTCGGCGGCGGCGAGCGTCACCCTGTCGCCGACGAACTTCGTGAGGACGCCGGTCAGGATCGGACGGGCCTCGTCGCTGGCGGCGGCGAATACCACCTCCGATAGGGCTTGCTTGAGCGCCTTCTGACTGATCCGGGTCGTCGGCCGCTCACCGGCGGATGGGATGACCGGGAACTCGTCCGCCTCGATGCCACGGAGATGGGCCTGCTGCCGGCCGGAGCGGATCCACAGGGTGGTGCCGTTCTCCACCTCCAGGTCGACACGCTCGCCAGAGCGGAGCGAGCCGACGATGTCGGTCATCAGCCGCGCCGGCACGGTGAGCGCGCCGTCCGTGTCGATCTTTCCAGGGACCCAGTAGGTCATGCCGATCTCGAGGTTGGTCGCGGTGAGCTTGAGTCCGGCGTCCTCGGTCCGAAGGAGCACGTTGGCAAGGACCGGCAGCGTGCTTCGCGAGCTCACCGCGCGGCTGACCACGGCGAGACCGCGGGCAAGGTTTTCCTGCATCACCGATAGCTTCACGTTGGGCTGCTCCCGTGGCTGATCCGGCGGTCGTGGCGGGGCGTGCCGGTCCTTGGCTGACCTGGTTCGTCGGTCTCTCTATCTTCTCATTGTCATCATCACCATCATGGTGTGGATACGGTGGACGCCCGGTCGGAGGTCGTGCGTTCCTCTGCTCAGCGGCAGCCCGGATCGTCCGGTGGATAGCCGGGCGTTCCGGGCGGACGAACAGGGGAGGACGGGGATGCCCGGGTGGACGGTATCTCCCCGTCCCGTGGACGGTCGTCCGGGCTGACAGATCCGTCCACCGAGTCACCACCGGTCCAGCCGGGAGAGAGAACGTCGGAGCGGATGGTTCTCCACACAGGACGCAGGTTCTCCACGGATCCAGGCCACTTCTCCACGCGCTTGCCGAGCTGTGATGCCGCGCTCACGAAGAACACCGACAGCGTGAATGCTCCGGTAACGCGCTGACTCTTCGCACCGGCGGCCCTGGAGCCCGTCGCCCTTACTCGGCGTAGATGAGCTCCCGCACCGCGGCCAGCTCACGGCGCAGCTCGTCGTTCTGCTGACTCTCGCGATCGATCTTGTCGCAAGCGTGGAGCACCGTCGAGTGGTCGCGGTTGCCGAGCTCCTGCCCGATCCGCAGGAGCGAGACATCCGTCTCGGCGCGCATCAGGTACATCGCGATCTGGCGTGGTGTGACGATCGCCCGGTCGCGCTTCTGACCCTTCAGCTGGTCGAGGCCGACGCTGTAGTAGTCAGACACGGCCTGGACGATCCGCTCCGGGGTCACCATCCGCCGCTTCGGGTTGTACAGCACATTCGACAGCACCGCCTGCGCCAGCTCGATGGTCAGGGGCATCCCGCCCATGTTCGCGTAGGCCATGATCCGGTTGAGGGCGCCCTCGAGCTCCCGGATGTTGCTGACCACCTTGCGCGCGATGAACTCCAGCACATCCGAGCCCATCGGCACCGCCTGTTCCTCGGCCTTCGCCCGCAGGATCGCGATGCGTGTCTCCAGGTCAGGCGCCGTGAGGTCGGCGATGAGACCCCACTCGAAGCGGCTGCGCAACCGCTCCTCGAGCGTCACGATGAGCTTCGGCGGACGATCGCTCGACAGCACGATCTGCTTGCCGTCCTCGTGGATGGCATTGAACGTGTGGAAGAACTCCTCCTGCGTGCGTTCCTTGTCGGCGATGAACTGGATGTCGTCGATGAGCAGCAGGTCGATGCGCCGGTAGCGCGCTCGGAAATCGTCGATCCGGCCCTGCTGGATGCTCGTGATGAACTCGTTGGTGAACTTCTCGCTGGTGGCGTAGACCACCTTCTTGCGCGGAAAGCGCGAGATGACCTGGTTCCCGATGGCATGCATCAAGTGGGTCTTGCCGAGCCCGACGCCGCCGTACAGGAAGAGCGGGTTGTAGGCGTGGCCGGGGCGCTCCGCGACCGACAGGCTCGCCGCGTGGGCCAGGCGATTCGACGAACCGACGATGAAGTTGCGGAACGTGTAGCGCGAGTTGAGGTTGAGGGTCGAACCCTCGCTCGAGCCGACTCGTCCCGGCTCGAGGCGTACCGGCTGCGGCCCGGCGGCGGTGCCGTCCGCGGGTGCCTTGTCGAGCGGCGAGACGATCCCTTCACGAACCTCGAAGTCGACGGTCACGCTGTAACCGACCACCCGGGCGAGGGTCTGACTGATCAGCGAGCGGTACCGGGTCTCGAGCCAGTCCTTGGCGAAACCGTTCGGGACGGCGACGCGGAAGCGGTTGTCGTCGACGGCGATGAGGGCGGTCTCCTTGAGCCACGTCTCGAAATTCGCGGGTGACAGCGAGACCTGCAGTTCCCCGAGCGCGGCGCGCCATACCTGCTTCGCGTCCATCGATAGCGCAGCCCTGATAGCGGAGTTTGACGGCAACACCCAGCGACCGACGCGACCGCGCCGGCTTCCACCGTGGAACGAGCGACCTTCCGGGCTGCCGATCGCCGGTTGTTCGACGGTCCGGCTGGGCCCCGGCGGGGTCCCTCCCGACGCTCCCGACGCCGAGGGTCGGCACACTCTACACCGGTCCTGTGCGGCCCTGCAACGTCATTCCGCGATACCCCACGGGGGTATCTTCGACGGTCGCCTCAGCCGATCCGGTCGCCGGGTGACGCTCCCGGGTCCACACTCAGGAGGGGGATGCGCCCGTCGCTCGGCAGGGCGCCCAACACCAAGACCTGGCTGGTGAATCCGGCGATCCGCCGGGGCGGCAGGTTCACCACGGCGATCACCAGGCGACCCACGAGCACGGAGGGGTCGGGGTAGGTCGCCGGAAGCTGGGCTGAAGAACGGCGGGTGCCGCCCGGGCCGAAGTCGATGTCCAGCTGGTACGCGGGCTTGCGGGCAGCATCGAACGGCCGCGCAGCGGTCACCCTTCCCACGCGGAGGTCAAGGCGTCTGAGGTCTTCCATGCTCGCCGAGCCGGCCGCACGGAACGGCTCGGCCTGCGGGGCACCTTCCCAGGCCGTCTCATCGTCGATGGTGGGCTCCGCCACATCGCCCTCCCTGGCCGCTTCACGTTTGACACCCCAGCCGCCCGATCATATGATCCCGGGACGTGGACGCGCCACGGCGCCCGCGCGGGGCATCACCTGCGCCACCAGCGCCCCGGCGCGTTTCGATGTCTCAGGAGCGGCTGCGGCGACCACGACCGTCCAGCGCCCGACCGCTCACCAAGAGGAGCCCCCAGGTCGTCGATGACGAAGCGGACCTACCAGCCCAAGAAGCGTCACCGCGCCCGGGAGCACGGCTTCCGCGCGCGGATGCGCAGTCCCGGTGGCCGGAGGGTCATCGCCGCTCGGCGTGCGAAGGGTCGACGAAAGCTGACGGCCTAGCCTCGGACGCCGTCGCGCCCCCCGCGCACGCCATGGGCCGCCGGGTCCCGGAGATGTTGCGCCGCAAGGGCGACTTCGACGCCCTCCAACGATCGAGCAAGAGCAAGATGCACCCCCTCCTCGTCGCGCGGTTCCTGCCCAACGACCTCGGGCGAACACGCTTCGGTCTTTCGACCGGCCGCCGCGTCGGCGGCGCCGTCGTCCGGAACCGGGTGCGGCGACGGCTGCGCGCCGCGATCCGTGCTCATGCCGCGGAACTCGAGCCGGGCTGGGATGTGCTGCTCGTCGCTCGCCCGCCCAGCGCCGACGCTGATTACGCGGCGCTGGACCGGGCGCTGCGGGGGGTCCTCCGCGC
>JACDBP010000159.1 GCA_013694835.1 Chloroflexota bacterium | reverse complement strand
CGCGCCGGACGCAGGCGACGCGGGGCCGGCCGGCTGATCGGTATCGCCTACCTCGACGCCGTTACGCGTACGGCGCGAACGCTTGCTCACGAAGGGTCCACCTCGAGATCGGAAGAAGGATGAGGCGGCGAGATGGCCGCCGGGTACGAGAGGGTAGCCACTGTGCCGCCCGACCGAGCGCAGCGATGCTCGTCAGGCGCAAGGGTACCCTCCCACGGCGGGAGGGTCAGGGTTCGCTGAACCAGCCGCGGACCCCAGGGCGGCGGAGTGCCCAGAACAGGCCGGCTGCCAGTGCCACGCCGGCCAACGCCCCGGGCAGGCCCGCGAAGCCCGCCAGGATCGGGATGAGCGGCAGGGTCAACGTGGCCAGCCCCACGGCCAACCCGAACGCGGCCTGTTTCCGCTGCAGGACCAGCGTGAGCGTGAAGATGAGGTACGCGAGCAACAGCATCCAGAGCAGGCCGATCGGGGAGATCGGCGCCTCAACCGCCTCGTTGATGACCCGCGGAAGGGTCAGGCCGAGGAACGCCAAAACCACGAACCCGTAGCCGAGGAAGACGCGCACGCCGTTCGGCATCTCTCGCAGCTGGTGGAGCATCTGCCGATCGTGCCACAGGAGCAGCGGGATCCGGGCGCGGATCGGCGTCAGTAGCCGGATCGCCCGTCCAGCGGGCAGCCCGATCAACGGCTCGTTTCGCCCGATGCCGCGCGAGCCGACGGAGCGGTCCGAGCGGACCGTTCGAAGGTCGATCAGCCAGCCATGTCCAGGCCGACTGCCGGTGCTCACCGGGACACAGGGCACCTGGTGGGCCTTGACAGGTGCCGCGGCCGCTACTACCGTTCGCTAAACCGGTTTGCTAAACCGGTTTTCCTTCCGTATCGCCGAACTCAGGCGTCGCCGCGCCGGCCAGGGGCGGGCCGGTCTCGACGCTGCGGGGACGCAGCGGGGACGGCCGGCGGCCCAGCAGGGACGCGTGGTGGCGTAGCGAGGACCCAACGGCGGCCCGACCAACGGCGGCTGGGGCAGGGTCGCACTGGAGTTCGAGTGACCGAGGGACCGCTGGCACGGATCCGGATCGACGACGTAGCGCGCGAGGCCGGCGTCAGTAAGGCGGCCGTGTCATTCGCGTTCAACAGTCCCGGGCGGCTGAGCGAGGAAACCGCCGCCCGGATCCGCAGTGTCGCGACCACGCTCGGCTATCGCCCCCATCCGGTCGCGCGGATGCTCACCGCCGGCTCCACCGCGACCATCGGCATCCTCTCGCCGCAGGCACTCGGCCAGGTCTTCGCCAATCCGTTCTTCTCCCTCTTCGCGGAAGGCGTGGCGACCGTGACCGAGGAGCGCGGCTTCGGCTTGCTCTTCATCTCGCCGCTCCACGGGTCACTGGAGCGCGCCATCGCCCGCGCGACCGTCGACGGCATCGTCGCGCTCGGCGTAGATGAGCAGCACCCCGAGGTGGAAGCCATCCGCCGCGTCGGGCTGCCGATGGTGCTGGTCGATGCGCCGGCCTGGCCCGAGCATGGTTCGGTCGAGGTCGACGATGAAGGGGGCGCTCGCGGAGCCGCCCGTCACCTCGTGTCGCTGGGTCATCGCGACCTGCTGATCATCTCCATCGAGCCGGCCACCCACATGTCGGACGTGAGTTCCGAGAACGTGGTGAATCGTCGCCTGCGCGGTTACCGTGCGGTGCTGGATGAGGCCGGCATCGCGCTCGGCCCCGAACGGATCGTCGTCGCCCCCGCCACCTTCGAGGGCGGGGAAGCCGTCTTCCTGCGCGCGTGGGAGGATGGACTTCGTCCGACCGGCGTCCTCTCCATGAGCGACGCCGCCGCTGCGGGCGTGCTTCAGGCGGCGCGCCACCTGGGCATTCGCGTTCCCGAGCAGCTGAGCGTCGTCGGTTTCGACGACCTGCCGCTCACCCGCTTCACCGATCCACCGCTCACGACGGTGCACCAGCCGGTGCGCCGCAAGGGCGAGGAGGCAGCCCGGATCCTGCTCGAGGCGCTCGCACCGCGAGCTGGCAGACCCGGAGATCATCGGATCCTGGAGACCCGCCTGGTGGTACGCCGCTCGACGGCACCGCTGGCGGACCACAGGAGTGAGGAGGTGGTCGCCAACGACTGACAGCGATCACCGACCCACAGCTCCGGCTCCGGGAGGTCGCATCCGCGACCGATCGGCACGACCGGCGAGGCACCACCCGGGTGTCCGCCAACACGAGGAGGAACACGACTCAGCCATGCAACGACTCATCAAGCCGGCCGGCGCCCTTGCGGCGCTAGCCCTGATCATCGC
>JACDBP010000150.1 GCA_013694835.1 Chloroflexota bacterium | reverse complement strand
GCGTCGGGTGCAGGACAGCGGCGGCGCGCCCACCCTCGGAGATGACCTCGACGGTACCTGCCTCGGTTCCCACGGTGCCACGATGTCACCGAAAGGTACACCTGTCAAGACAGCAGACTCCTTCGGCACCGACGGGAGCTCCTCGAACGTGGCAGTGCGCGCCACGCACCTAGGGCGAGTCGTTCCGCATGCGAGGCCCGAACGCGATGAGGTGGTCGCCGGACGAACCGGAGACGTCTCCGTGGTGGCGACTCCTCAAGGCCACAGGTGGATGGTTCGCTCGGTCAGTGACAGTCGGTGATCCGAGACGACACGATCGCCACTCTCAGCAAGCGGGAGCCACGATGTAGGTGCACATGCCCGGGACGTCCGCGATGCTCGCGGTCGGTCGCGCGGGATCCACGAACACGACGAACGCACCGGCTGATAGGGCGGGATCGCCGCGCATCACCACGACGTCCGCGGGATCGACGCCGGCAAGCGCGTAGACGGTCCTGCCGGTGACCGGTGCGTTCACGTCACTCGCATCGCCGATCTCCCGCAGCGATGCCTCCGGGACGTTGACCGCGATGGTCTGACGCGCGTGGTACTGCGTCCCAGCAAAGCGGATGCTCGTAACCGTGTGACCGTCCCCGGCGCACGAGCCTAGGACCGTGCTCGCAGCGATCCACAGGACGATGGCGACCGCGGCCCGGCGCGACAACGCGGATCTCTCCGTCTCTCGGCCGCGACTCGTCCGTCAGCGGCGGCGGTGGTCGCGCGGCGCGGCCAGGTTCAGGAACCAACGGACCAGTACCGCACCCACGAACGCGACGAAGACCGCGCCGATGAACCCTACCGTGCGGTCGTTGCCGAACAGCTCGCGCGAGAGCCAGCCGCCGACCAGGCCCCCGAGGACGCCGATGAGGATGTTCGGCAGGCAGCCGCGGGCGGTGCGCCCACCGACCACGACGCCGGACAGCGCGCCGGCGAGGAAACCGACGACGATCCAGCCGATGACGTCCATCTCGAGCATACGGTCGCCTCCTGTCGTCGGGTGGGGCTCCTCGACTGTGGCCCGGCCTAGTGGCCGCTTGAGATGCCCTGCGGGACGAGCTCGGGCCGGTCGTCGCGCAACGCGGTGAACAGGGCCAGGTAGTCGCGCAGGTTACGGGTCGAGAGGAAGTAGCGGCGGACCCGTTCGCGTCCGCCCTGACCGAGCGACGAGCGCAGCCCCGCGTCCCTGAGGAGGTCAAGGCTGGCCTCGGTCGCCTCGTCGATGTTGTCCACGAGCCGCCCGCCGGTCGTGCCGAGCTGCATCGGGATGCCACCCACACGGCCGGCGACCACCGGGATGCCCTTCCAGAGTGCCTCGCTCACGGTCAGCCCGAAACCCTCGCGGAGCGACTTCTGCAGCACGACCTCGCTGGCTCGCTGGAACGCGTTGACCTCCACCGAGCCGACCCCATCGAGGTTCGTCAGCAGCACCAGGTCCTCGTCGATCGCGGCGTAGCGCAGGACGTCCTTGTAGATCGTCCAGCCCTCCGGATCGTCCGTGGCCATCGAGCCGATGAGCGCCAGCTGGACGTCGGGGATCTCCTTCTTGACGCGCCGGTAGACGTCGATGACGCCCTTGGGGTCCTTCCAAGGGTCGAACCGCGACACCTGCAGCAGCAGCGGCCGATGCGGATCGATGCCGAAGCGGTAGACGATGCTCTCCGACAGCGCCGGATCGATCATCGCGTTCTTCGGCGAGAGCGGGTCGATCGACGGCGGGATGATCGCCAGCATGCCGATGCGCAGGTCGGGCTGGACGTAGTCGGGCATCGTGAAGATCGCCGCGTCGTAGGCCTCCACCATCGGCCGCAGGAACCCCCAGACCTGCTGGTTCGCCGTGGTCAGGTCGATGTGGCAGCGCCAGATCCAGTGCCCGCCCGCCTGGGGCAGGAGCGCGCGCATCGCGGCCGGCTGCGGGTCGTGGATGACGACGAAGTCGTACTCGCTCTCCCATTCCTGTCGGAAGCGGTCGCTCGTGCGCATGAACGCTTCCTGCATCGCTGCGTCGATCGTGACGGGCGCCCCCTGGAGACCGTTGTGCATGTTCTTGGTCACGTTGTAGAAGGCGTCGTCACCCGGCACGATGCGCCACTCCGCATCCAGGCCGGCGTCGCGCATCAGGCCGGTCAGCGTCGGCAGGATCTCCGCGACACCGCCGCCGAATTTCGTGGCGTTGACGTGGAGCACGCGCGCATCGCGGAGCGGCTCGGCCAGTGAACGGATCTCGGCGACGGCCTCATCGCCGGCGATGGGCGCGTAGGCATCCAGCGAAAGCGGCGGCAGATGGACGATCTCGAGCGGCATTGCGTGACCTCTCCGCGGTGATCGGCGCGCACGGGTCCCGATCAGTCTGCCTGATGGACCCCGGATGGGCTTCCGGGCGGTGCTAGGATGCCACCGCACGCATGAGATGGCCTGCGGGGCCGTTCGCGTGGATGGAACACCACAGGACTTGCCGCCCGGAGGGCAGACCCGGGTAAGGAAGAGAGGAGACCCAGCCATGGCGACGGTCACGTTTGACCACGTATGGAAGCGTTACGGTGATGTCGTCGCCGTGAACGACCTGGTCCTGGACATCCAGGACGGCGAATTCCTCGTCCTCGTCGGACCGTCGGGCTGCGGCAAGACGACCTCTCTCCGGATGATCGCGGGGCTGGAGGAGATCTCCGACGGGGCGCTCAAGATCGGTGACCGCGTAGTCAACGACCTGGCACCCAAGGACCGCGACGTCGCGATGGTGTTCCAGAGCTACGCCCTCTACCCCCACATGTCCGTGCGCGACAACCTGGCCTTCGGGCTGAAGCTGCGCAAGGTCCCCAAGCCGGACATCGAGCGCCGCGTCAACGAGGCGGCGCGCATGATCGAGCTGACGAACCTGCTCGACCGCAAGCCCAAGCAGCTCTCCGGCGGCCAGCGCCAGCGCGTCGCGCTCGGTCGGGCGATCGTCCGGGAGCCGGCGGTGTTCCTGATGGACGAGCCGCTCTCCAACCTCGACGCCAAGCTGCGGGTCCAGACGCGGGCGGAGATCGCACGCCTCCACCAGCGGCTCCAGACGACCATCGTCTATGTCACCCACGACCAGGTCGAGGCGATGACCATGGGCGATCGGATCGCGGTCATGAACCAGGGGCTGCTGCAGCAGGTCGGCTCGCCGCAGGACCTCTACGAGCACCCGGTCAACCGATTCGTTGCCGGCTTCATCGGCAGCCCGTCGATGAACTTCGTGCCGGTCACGCTCGAGACCGAGGAGGGCCGCTCGGTCCTGAAGCACGAGACCATCGTCATCCCGCTCCCCGAGCGGCTCCGTTCGGCGGTCGAGGCGGCCAGCGGCAAAGAGCTCATCGCCGGCTTCCGGCCGGAGCACATGGAGCTCGGCGAGATCGAGGGCGG
>JACDBP010000128.1 GCA_013694835.1 Chloroflexota bacterium | reverse complement strand
CCTCCGCCGGGTCACCCGAGCCGCCGGAGCCGCCGGAGCCGCTTCGGTTGGCGCCGGCGGCACCGGCCTCTCTGGGATCCGAGGTAGTCGTGGCTCCGGTGATCTCGGCCTGCGTCGCTTCGTGATGCACGTCGGTGGGCGCGACGTCGGAGGTGGCGGAGCGGGCACCGCCGGTACCGGTCTGCGGCTGGTCACTGTCGGTTCGTTCGCTCATGCCGCGACGCTAGCCCGACGGGCGGCCCAGCCGGCTGCGCTTCTGAAGCTCCGCCCTAACGATTCAGTTGCAGCGCTATCGGCGAGGGCACGCCGCGGGAACCCCAGGCCGTGACGACCGTCCTAGCGCGGACCGGCGCCACATCATGCCGGAACGAAACCGGGAGATCGCCTGATGCGACGAATGACCGCGGCGCTTGCGGTGGCACTGCTCGCGATGCTGACCACCACGAGCGCGACGCTCGCCTGTGGCGGATTGATCGGCCCCAATGGTGCCGTCAACCTGCTGCGCACCTCGACCCTCGCCGGATATCACGCCGGCGTCGAGCACTACATCACCGCCTTCGAGTTCGCCGGAGGCGGCGGAGCGTTCGGCTCCATCACACCGCTTCCGGGGGTGCCGAGCGATGTCGTCAAGGGCGGCGACTGGACGCTCCAGCGGCTGGTCCGCGAGACCGAGCCCGTGGATCAGCGGCTGCGCTTCGATGCGTTCGCTTCGGCTCCGGCCACGTCGGGTGAAGCGCAGGTAATCCTCGAGCGACGGATCGACGCGCTCGACATCACGGTCCTGAAGGGCGGCGCGGACGAGGTCGGCCTGTGGGCGAAGAACCACGGGTTCCGGCTCCCGCCGGACGCGCCAGAGGTGCTCGAGTTCTATGCCAGCCGCAGTCCCATCTTCCTCGCCGCGGCATTCGACGCGGACGCCGCCGCCCAGCGCGGCCAGGACATCGGCGACGGGACACCCATCCATGTGACCATCCCGACCACCAACCCCTGGGTGCCGCTGCGCATCCTCGGGCTGGGCAAGTCCGCCGCCGAGCGCATCGAGGCCGATGTCTACCTCCTGACGGATCGGCAGCCGGCTCTGCTGCCGTCACCGCGCAGCCCGGGCCTCGACCTGGCGTTCGACGAGGCCGCGAGCGACCTGCTCCTTGACGACCTGCGATCCGACACTGGCATGGAGTGGGTCCCCGACGCTGCCTGGCTGACCAAGATCCGCATCGACGCCTCCCCCGGCCAGCTGCGGTTCGACCTTGCGATCGACGCCACGGGCCAGCGCACGCCGTCCCGGGTGGCGGCGGGCTTCGACACCGTGGCACCCGGCCGCGGCGCCGCCAGCGACCGCACGGCGACGAGCCTGCTGGGCGTCGGCGTCACGTTCATCGTGCTCGGCTTGATCGCGCTCGTCCTCCCCGTCACCCGCCGCCGATGGGCTCGCGGCCGGTGACGCGCCGCCTCCGGCTCGCCGTGACAGGGGTGGCGCTCATCGCGCCACTCCTGTTCGTGGCGTACGTGATCGCTTCCGGGCCGGCGACCATCCGCATCTCGATCGATCGGTCGGCCTTCAGCACGACCAGCATCACGGTCGCTGTGGGCCAGCCGGTCACCTTGGTGATCGAGAACCGCGACTTCATCGACCACGAGTGGATCGTCGGCGATGACGCCGTCCATGCCGCTCACCGTACCGGCTCCGAACCGCTCCACGGCACGCGCGCGACGGAGGTGAGCATCCCCGCACTCGAGACGGCGCGGACGACGATCACGTTTGCTGAGCGCGGTACGTTCGCCTTCATCTGCCACCTGCCCGGCCACGAGGGCTACGGCATGCGTGGCATCGTCATCGTCGACTGACCGTCCGCTACTCGACGACGAGCCCCACGATCCCCTCCCCGGCGGGCGGATAGCTGAGACCCATCTCGTCGAGGGTGGCGACCAGGATCTCGGCCACGGCCAGGTTGCGGAACCACTTCCGGTCGGCGGGGATGATGTACCAGGGTGCCCCCTCCGTGGAGCAGCGGTCCAGCACCTCCTCGTACGCTGCCATGTACTCGTCCCAGCGCTTGCGCTCATCCAGATCGCCGAGCCTGAACTTCCAGCGTTTCTCGGGCGTGTCGATGCGTGCCTGCAGCCGCTCCCGCTGCTCTTCCCTGGAGATGTGGAGGAAGAACTTCACGATGGTCGTGCCGTTCGCCGCCAGGTGCTCCTCGAAGCGGTTGATCTGGTCGTAGCGGCGGCTCCAGACCTCCTTCGGCACCAGCTCGTGGACGCGGACGACGAGCACGTCCTCGTAGTGCGAGCGGTCGAAGACCGACACGGTGCCGCGGGCGGGCGTGTGCTGGTGGACGCGCCAGAGGTAGTCGTGGGCGAGCTCCTGCGGCGTCGGCACGCCGAACAGGGTGACCGTGCATCCCTGGGGGTTGAACGCCGTCATCACGTGGCGCAGCGTGCCGTCCTTGCCGGACGTGTCGATGCCCTGGAGCACCACGAGCAGCGCGCCACCGTCGCCGGCCCAGAGCCGGTCCTGCAGCTCCTCCAGGCGGGTCCGCAGCGCCTGAAGGTCCCCTTCCGCGGAGGCCCTCTCGCGACCGAAGGTCTCGCGTGGGTCGATGCTCGCGAGCTGCGGCCTCGCGCCGGGTTTGACCAGCAGGCGTTCGCGCAGTCGTTCGGTCACGGAAGACCGACGGCGCTCGTGCCGGTCGCCACCTGCGGCTCCGGTGCGCCACTGGTCGCCGCTCGGAGCCCATCGCGCTGTTCGCCGCTGGAGACATCCCAGGACGCGTTCATGAGGTCGCCGGATCGGCGCCACTCGGCGCGCCGCGCCGTCCCCCGGATGCGGTCGATCGGCGTGTAGTCCATGACCGTCGCCTCGTCGGCCACTTCCAGCCGATGACCGGGCGGTCCGGGCGGACAGTAGTACGCGTCCCCGGCGGTCAGCAACTCCACATGGTCCTCCCAGACGATGGCCAGGTCACCGCTGAGCACCATCCCCCAGTGCGGCATGTCGCACCATCCCGAGGTATAGCCGCTGAGCGATCCGAACGTCGCCCGCAAGTGGATCCATGGCCCCATCCGGGCGGTCTCGACCTCGATGGCCCCGCGCGCGGCGCGATGGATTTTGGACGAATCGGTGGATCGGATCGTCGCTGGCAGCGGCGACGTCGCCGGGGCGACGCGCACGATCTCGAAGCCGGTAGCGGCCAGCGCGGCCTCCCCCTGGTCCATGCCAGGTCCCAGGGGAGCGAACCCTGCGACGACGGTCCCATCTCCCGCCTCGAAGTGGTGCTCGGGCGGGCCTGGCGGCACGTAGAACGCGGCGCCAGGCTCCAGGTCCAGGGAGACGGACCCCCGGACGCCGAGCCCGCCGTGCATGACCAGGCCCCAATGCGGGGAGTCGCAGGCAGACTCCAGGGTGGTGCCGCCAGTGCCGGCCGGAAGCTCGGCCAGCACGAAGGCGACCGGACCGAGGACCGCGAATCGCGTCAGGACCCCCTCGCGTCGGACAGCCCGAAGATCCCTTGGCGTGACGTGCACCGATGCTCCCCTGGTAGCGGGCCGTACCCCTCCAGCCCCCGTGACTGTACCCGGTCGCCGTCGGCGCGGCACGCGGATTACCGATCTGTTACGGAACGCCGTCAGCCGATGTCGGTCTCGGTGAACAGCCGCAGGGAGAACCCGAACTCCGAGCCGCCGCCGTGCCTGGGATTTGCCCAGATGCGTCCACCCATGCCCTCCACCAGCCTGCGGCAGACCCACAGTCCGATGCCTGCGCCGCGTGCCCTGGACGCCGTCGCCGGCGATCGGTAGAACAGGTCGAAGAGGTGCGTCGCCTCCTCCGACTGGATGCCGACGCCGCGATCGAGCACGCGCACGATCACCTCCTCGTCGTTGGCCTCCACGGCAACCGTCACGGAACCTGGTGTCGGACCGTACTTCGCAGCATTGCCCAGGAGGTTGCGCAGCACCTGTTCCACGTACGTCGCGTCGCCCCGGGCCGTGGGCAGCCGCTCCGGGACCTCGATGCCGAACCGCGTGGCCGGCCACCGCTGCCGTTCGGACGCGACGACCGAGGGCAGGAGGTGTCGCAGCAGGAGAGGCGCCCCCTCGAGCTCGATGCCGGTCTCGGCCCGGCTGAGGACCACGAGATCCTCGACGATGCGGTAGAGGCGATCGGCCTCCGCGCCGATGTCCGCGATGAGCTCGGCCCGCGTCCCCTCGTCCAACGTCGAGTTGGGCCTGATGAGCACCTTGGTGGTGCCGTAGATGGTGGTGATCGGTGTCCGCAGCTCGTGCGAGAGCACGCCCAGGAACGCCTCACGAAGGGCCTGCGCTTCGCGGACCTCGGTCACGTCGCGCATGACCATGATCGTCGCGACCGAGCTCGCGGCACCGGCTCGCTGCGTGCCGGCTGACGCCTCCAGGACCACAGGGTAGGTCGTCAGTTCGATCCAGCGCTGGTCCTCGTGAATGAGATGCACTTCGAGCGGCCCGCCCTCCACGCCCAGCGGGGGCAGCACCGCGCCTCCGAGACGCGTGCCGAGCTGCTGGTAGTCCACGGGCAGGTCCCCGAACAGCCGTTCGGCCGCCTGGTTCGCGAGCAGCACCTGTCCCTGGCTGTCGCACACGAGGATGGCTTCGCCCATCGCCTGCAGCACCGCGTTCAGCTCCGCTGCGCGACTCCGTTCCGAGCGCGCCAGTCGGTAGAGCCGTGCCTGGGCCTCGATCCGCTCGCTGATGTCACGGGCGCTTGCGACCATCACCGCCTCTCCCTCGGGGAGCCGGACAGCCTGCAGGAAGATCTCGACGGGGATCTCCCGTCCGTCGATGCGGCGATGGACCGTGGTGAAGGTATGCGACGTCTGGGCTCCTCCGGAAAGCGAGCCGATAAGGTCCCGGTAGCCGTCCTCGTCGAAGTTGGGCTCGATGTCGAGGGCGCGCATCCCCAGCAGCCGTTCGCGGCTGTAGCCGAGCTGGGCCACCGCACCCTCGTTGACATAGGCGAACCGCAGCGTCCGCGGATGGAACATGAAGATCGCATCGAGGGAGGCGTCGACGGTGCCCTTGAACTGGTCAAGCTGGCGATAGAGCCGCGAGGTCTCGACGGCTGAGCCGACGCGGCGGGCGACATCCTCGAGGAGGGCCAGGTCGCGTTCGCCGAACCGGTGGCCCGGCTCGGACGAGAGGAGGCTGACCACACCGTATGGCCGCTCCCCTGACATCAAGGGGGCGAGCATCAGCGAGCGGCCCACGATGGCGCGCGCAGCGTCCAACGTCTCGGGCGTCGTTGCACGCGTAGCAATGGTCTCCAGGTCCAGTTCCGGGATGAGCCGCGACGTTCCCGTGGCCAGGACGCGGGCGATCGGCGAGGGGCCGTCGAGGTCGACCGGCATTCGCGCCCGCAGCCCCCGTGCGAAGGCTTCTCTGGCAGGGTCGGCGTGCACCAGGACGACCTCGCGCAGCGACCCAGTCTCATCGACCAGGTCCACCGCGCACCAGGCTGGGATCTCGGCGACGACCAGCCGGGCGGCCCGTTCGAGGTTCCGTTCGTAGTACGGTGATGAGCCGAGCACTTCGCTGACTCCCGAGCGCAACGCCAGCTGTCGCTCTGCGGCCTCCGCCTCGGTGCGGGCGATGCGCTCGGCCTCGAACAACCGCGCCCGGTCGAGCGCCTGGGCGCATTGCTGGGCGATCGCGACCATGAAGGTCCGATCATCGGGCGTGAACGAGCGAGCTTCCGCGAACCGAAACCACATCGCGCCGACCAGCCGGTCCTCGAGCGTCAGCGGCAGCACGGCCATGGAGCCATCGAACCGGTAGTTCGGGAACGTGCTCAGGATCGGGTAGCGACTGCGGAGCTGTTGCTCGGTCTCGAACCAGAGCGGTCGGCGGGACCTCGCTGCCTCGGCGATGGGCACCGGCATGTCCAGAGGCAGCCGGCGCGTGCTCTCGAGGACATCGGGCCGGTAGCCGATCGTGGTGATGGTCAACAGCGCGTCGCCCGCGGCGGAGGCCACCGCAACGGCACCCGCGTGCATCCCCACCGTGCGGTGGGCGGCGTCGAGGACGGCATTGCCGACGTCCTCGGCGCTGACGGCGCCGGCCAGTGCACTGGCCACGCTATGGACCGCGTCCAGGCGCGCGGCGACGCTCTCCGCGGTGCGCCGGGCGTGCTCCTGACCCTTGATCCTCTCCCGCAGCTCCTCGCGAGCCGCTTCCGCGCCGGTTCGCGCTACGCGCAGCAGCCCGGTCAGCACGCTGACGATGGCGCCGGCCACGCCGAACAGGGCCAGCCGCAGCTGAGCCGCGGGTTCCACGAGGCCGGCATTGCCGATGGCTGCCTGGAACACCGCCGCCTCGCCGGCGCCGCACAGCAGAGTCGTCAGGATCCCCGGCCAGGTCCCGCCGTACCAGGCGCTGAGGGCGACCACCGGGAAGAACAGCAGGTACGAGGGATCGCTCGCGGCGACCTCCATGAAGAGGGCCTTTGCGCCGAGGCCGACCCCGGCGAGGAGGACGGCGGCGATAAAGGTCCTGATCGGACCTCGCTCCTGACGGCGGTCGGTCGCAAGGCTGCGACCGTCGAACCCCTTCTCTGCGTCAGCGCGCTCCACCGCCAGCCAGCCTGCTCCCTCATCCCTGCCCGGCGAGGCCCAGCAGTGGCCCCGGCGGCCGAGCATACCCCGGCTGGCGGCCGCATCCCGGCATGGCCGGGGTGCTCAGCGGTCGCGCTCGGCGCTCGAAAGCGCAGCCTGCGCCGCTGCGAGGCGGGCCACCGGCACCCGGAACGGCGAGCAGGAGACGTAGTCCAGCCCGATCTCCTCGCAGAACCAGATCGAATCGGGGTCGCCGCCGTGCTCACCGCAGATGCCGAGCTCCAAGTCCGGGCGCGTCCGGCGGCCCTTCTCGACTGCCATCCGCATCAGTGAGCCGACACCCGCCCGGTCCAGCGTCTGGAACGGATTGACCGGCAGGATGCCGTCCTCGACGTACTTCAGCAGGAAGTTGCCCTCGGCGTCATCACGGCTGTAGCCGAAGGTCATCTGCGTCAGGTCATTGGTGCCGAAGCTGAAGAAGGCGGCATGCTCGGCGATCTCGTCGGCGGTGATGGCTCCCCGCGGGACCTCGATCATCGTGCCGAAGACGTACTCGACCTCGACGCCTGCCGCCTGCTCCACGGCCCTCGCCTCGGCTTCGAGCAGGTCCTTCGTTGCCTTCAGCTCGTTCACATGCCCCACCAGCGGGATCATGATCTTGGCCTTCGGGTCTCCGCCGGCACGCTTGACCGCGACCAGTCCGTTCAGGATCGCCCGCGTCTGGACCTTCACGAAGTCGGGATACATCAGACCCAGCCGGCAGCCACGCAGGCCGAGCATCGGGTTCTGCTCGTGCATCGACAGGATCGCCCGAAGGAGCTCACGGTCCTCCGCCGAAGCCGCATCGCCTTCCCGGGTGACCTTGATCAGCTGCTCCTCCAGGTTGGGCAGGAACTCGTGGAGCGGCGGGTCGATGAGGCGCACCACCACCGGCAGGCCATCCATGGCCCGGAAGATGCCCTCGAAATCCTTCTGCTGGAGCTTCTCGAGCTCGCTCATCGCGCCATCGAACTCGGCGACCAGCTGCTCCTGCTCGGGGTCGAGGGTCCTGCCGGCAGTGCGCTGCTGCTTGGCCTGCGTCGCCCTGGCGGCAACCAGGATGGCGGCGCGGACCGTTTCGAGTCGGTCGCCCATGAACATGTGCTCGGTGCGGCACAGGCCGATGCCCTGGGCTCCGTAGCTCCGAGCTCGCTCGGCGTCCTCCGGAGTGTCGGCGTTCGTCCAGACCTGCATCCGGCGCGCCTCATCGGCCCATCCGAGGATCCTCTGCAACTCCGGCTGGTCCTCGTATCGCGCATCGACCGTCGGCAGTGCGCCCAGGAAGACCTCCCCAGTGGAGCCGTCCAGGCTGATGGGGTCGCCCTCGTGGATCTCGAGGCCCGAATCGCTCGACCGCGCGATCCTGGCCGTAGCGTCCACGTGCAGCTCCGCGGACCCCGCGACGCACGGCTTGCCGATCTGGCGTGCGACGACCGCGGCGTGCGACGTGGCCCCACCTCGAGCGGTCAGGATGCCCTGGGCAACCGCCATGCCGTGGAAGTCGTCCGGGGCCGTCTCCTCGCGGACGAGCACGACCTTCTCGCCCCGCCCGACCCAGTCGACCGCCTCGTCAGCAGTGAAGACCGCACGCCCGACGGCGGCGCCCGGGGATGCGTTCAGGCCCTTGGCGATCCGGGTGGCTGCCTTGCGCGCCGAGGGCTCGAACTGGGCGCGCAGCAGCTGATCGACCTGGGCCGGCTCGATGCGACCGACGGCCTCCTGCGGGCTGATCGTGCCGTCCTCGACCATCTCGATGGCGATCCTCACGGCGGCCGCGGCAGTCCGCTTCGCCGAGCGCGTCTGGAGCATGTACAGCTTGCCGCGCTCGATGGTGAACTCGAGGTCCTGGACGTCGCGGTAGTGCCGCTCCAGCTGCTGCCCGATGCGCTGGAACTCGGTGTAGGCCTCCGGCATCTCGTGCTGGAGCTCGCTGATCTTGGCGGGCGTCCGGATGCCCGCCACCACATCCTCGCCCTGGGCGTTGGTGAGGTACTCGCCGTAGAGCAGCCGCTCACCGGTATTCGGGTCTCGGGTGAACGCGACGCCGGTCCCGGAGTCCTCGCCCATGTTGCCGAAGACCATCGTCACGACGTTGACCGCGGTGCCAAGGTCGTGCGGGATCTTCTGGCTGTCGCGGTAGTCGCGAGCGCGCTTCCCGAACCACGACGCGAAGACTGCCTTGATGGCCAGGTCGAGCTGCTCGTTGGGATCCGTGGGGAACTCCCGACCCGTCTTCTCCCGGACGATGCGCCGGTAGTCGGCGACCAGCACCCGCAAGTCCTCACTCGTGAGGCCCGTGTCGAGGTCCGTACGGCGTTCGCGCTTCTTGGCCTCCAGCGGCTCATCGAAGTCCTTCGCCTCGGCGCCCATCACGATGCGCCCGAACATCGCGATGAACCGGCGGTACGCGTCCCACCCGAAGCGCTCGTTGCCAGTCAGCGCGATGAGCCCGTGCAGCGTCTCGTCGTTGAGCCCGAGGTTGAGGACGGTGTCCATCATCCCGGGCATCGAAAACTTCGCGCCGGAGCGAACGCTCACGAGGAGCGGGTTCGTGGGGTCGCCGAAGCCCTTGCCGGACTGCCGCTCCACCTCGCGCACGGCCTCCAGCACGTCGTCCCACAGGCCCTCCGGCAACTGCTCGCCGTTCGCGAAGTAGTCGTTGCAGGCGGCCGTAGTGATCGTGAAGCCCGGTGGGGTCGGGAGGCCTGCCCTGGTCATCTCGGCGAGCCCGGCGCCCTTGCCGCCGAGGAGATCCTTCATCCCGCCGTCCCCCTCGGCTGCGCCGGCGCCCCACGCGTAGATGTAGCGCTTGGCGGCCCGGTGGGCGCGTTCGGCCGGCGGTGAGGCAGCTTCGGTCATCTGGGCGGGACTCCTCGGCATCGCGGTGGGCGGACGGGTCGCCGATTCTACCCGCGCAGTTGTCGTACGGGTGCGAGGAGTGCCGATCACGATCCGCGGATGGGCCGTCGGCTTGGGAGGGCAAGGCCCGCAGCGGTCGGCGGCCGTTGCTCGTCGGCGTAGGGGTGATCAGTGCCCGGCCGAGACTTGACCCGTGGCGGGCGGTGCCTCATCTCGAGGACCGGACACGGTCCGATCCGCGGTCGTATCGCGGGACGGAGCTTCTTCCTGGGCGCCCGGGCCTGACGGCGGTGGGGCAGCCCACAGGGGACCTGATACCGCTGTATCCGGAGGCGGCCCCCAGCCCGTCTGCCGCGGACGCGGCGGCCTCCCTGCCGACCTGCGGCGCAAGAGGATCACACCGATCCCGGCCAGCAGCAGGATCGGCCCGAGGACCGGGATGCCGGTCAGGACCAACCAGACCAGCAGGCTGGCCGCTCCCTGTCCGGCGGCGACCGTCTGCGCCAGTGCCCGGTCCACCTCCCGGCCGAGATCCCACCCGCTCCGGACCTCGGACACGGCCGCGACGGGGGTCGCCCAATGGGCAGCCAGCGTCGCGAGCGCGGCGCGGCCGGTCAAGTCGTTCTTGGCGGCCATCAGCCGCTCGATCTGCTCCCGCGCGTCGGTCAGCTTGTCCTGAACGGCCAGCACCTCGGCGGTGTTCGCGGCCCGGGTCATGATGTCCCGCAGGGAAGCCTCGGAGGCGCGCAGGTTCGTGAGCCGCGCGTCCAGGTCCACCACCTGTGCGGTGACCTCCTCTGATCCGGTCGTCTCGCTGAGGACCCGGTCGGCGAGGCCGCGCAGGCCGTTGATGGCGTCCTGCCAGCGTTCCACGGGCACCCTGTAGGTGATCGTGGCTTGCTGGCCGTCCTCGTCGTTCGACTCCTCCGAGCCAGCGACGTAGCCACCGAGCCCAGCCACCAGGTCGCGAGCCTTGGGCAGGGTCCCCGCAAGGTCTTCGACCTGCAGCCCGAGCCTGCCCGTGCGAACGATCAGGGCGCCTGCCTGGGCACCGGCCGCCGGCGCC
>JACDBP010000048.1 GCA_013694835.1 Chloroflexota bacterium | reverse complement strand
CTCGAGGAGTGGGCTGCGCAGCGGCCACTGTTCCGGAAGGCGTTCAAGCTCTACCTCCCCGATGCGAGGGGCCACGCCGGGACGCGATGGGACGCCGCCGAAGGTTTCGACAAGGAGCTGCTCGTCGCCGACCTGGCGGCGTTCGTCGACGCGCTGGACCTGGAGACCTTCCACCTGGTCGGTTTCAGCATGGGCGCCATGACGTCGCTCACCTTTGCCACGCGCCACCCGGAGCGACTGCGAACGGCGCTCATCGCCGGCATCGACGTGCAGCGCGAGCCGAGGGCCAGGATCGCCGCGCGGATGATGGACCCGGAGCGGATCGAGCGGGAGGAGGCGAGCTGGGCGGAGCGGCTTCGGCGGCGGCACGATCCGGTGCAGGGAAAGGACGCGTGGCGCCGCCTGCTACCGGCCATCGCCGGGGACGTGGCGACACAGCCGTTGCTGACGCCAGGTGAGCTGCGCCGGGCGCGCCTGCCGATCCTGCTGGCGTACGGCGACCGCGACGTGTTCGTGCCCGCCGGTCACGCGGTGGCGCTCCAGCGCCAGCTGCCCGACGCGCGGTTGCTGATCGCGCCGGACTGCGGTCACCAGGTCCAGATCGAGCGGCCGGGGCTCTTCAACGACGCGGCGAACGTTTTCTACCGGTCCACCGAACGGGTCGCCCGCGAGCGTGCCTCGGCGGGCGTGCAACGTCAGCTGAGCGCCCGTGTCGGCGGCTTGCCTGCCGGTCGGGTGGCCGGCCAGGCAGCGGGTCGGACAGCGGCCCCCGGTCCCGCCGCGATGGTGCTCGACCCCACGGCGCCAGTGAGCAACGACCCGGCCATGCCGAGACGCGACGCCCAACGGGAACAGGAGTGGTTCGAACTCTGGTGAGCGATCGGCGCGCCAGCCCGGCGCGCGAGGAACAGGGAGCGAGGAGCGTGCGATGCCCGTTTCGATGATGGCGATCTACCGCCGGCCCGAGGGCGGCGAAGAAGCGCTGGAGACCTTCCGCCGCCGCTACGCCGAAGAGCACCTTCCGCTCATCCGCGAGGTACCCGGGCTTCGGTCGATTCGTGTCGAGCGCATCGCCCATGCCTTCAACGAGACCGACATCGTGATGATCGCCGAACTCATGTTCGACAACCGCGCCGCGCTGGATGCCGGCATGGCGAGCGACCAGATGCGAGCGGCCGCCAGGAACCTGCGTGAGATCGCACCCGGCCTCGCGACGGTCCTCGTCCTCGAGCCGGAACCGCTGACCCCGACGACGGGTAGCTCGACGGTGCTCGACGTCCTGCTGGAGCCCGAAGAGGACTCGGCACAGCAGGCGTCCGGCGCTTCCCTCGATGCTGGGTTCGGCAGACCAGAGGACGACAAGTGACCGAAACGGTCCACCTGGCGGTCGACGGCCGCCGGGCGACCGTCAGGATCGACCGCCCCGAGGTCCACAACGCCCTGGACCGGGCCACCCTGGATGGTCTCGCCGCCGCGTTTCGGACGATCGCGGCTGACCCGGCCGTTGGGGTGGCGGTCCTCACCGGCACCGGCGACAGGGCCTTCTCGACCGGGGCGGATCTGGGCGAGCAGGAGCAGTTCCTCCAGCGGCCGAATGACTACTGGGCCTGGATGGGCCACTTCATCGCGGCGGTCGACGCGATCCGCCAATGCCCCGTGCCGGTGGTGGCACGGCTCAACGGGATGGTGGTCGGTGGGGGCAACGAGTTGAACCTCGCCTGCGATCTCGCGGTCGCCGCGGAGGACATCTCGTTCCGGCATGTCGGGCCGTCGCGCGGCTCCCTGCCCGCCGGCGGGGCCACCCAGTGGATGCCGCTGCTAGTGGGGGACCGTCGCGCGCGGGAGGTGATGCTGCTCAACCGGCCGCACACGGCGCTCCAGGCCCTCCACTGGGGCTGGGTGAATCGCGTGGTTGCCCGTGAGCGGCTGGACCGCGAGGTGGACGGGCTATGCGAGGAGCTGTTGGCGAAGATGCCGGAGATCGTCCGAGCCACGAAGGTCCAGCTCGACTTCTGGAAGGATCTCTCCTGGTCGATGACGATCCGCATGGCGCGCGAGTGGCTGACCCTGCACGCCGCATCGATGGAGGTGGCGGAGGGATTGCGATCATTCCAGGAGAAGCGTCCCGTCGACTACGAGCTCCTGCGGTCGGCCATCGAGCAGGCAGGACCTGCGCACGCGTGTCCCGGCTGCGGCACCCAGCCCATCGAGAGGAACGCCGCCTTCTGCAGCCGCTGCGGGTCGCCACTTGCCGGTTCGCCCGATGCCTGACGCCCCGGACGCCCTGAACAAACCCCGTATCCAGGTCGCGACGCCGGCCGTGGATCCGGCGACCGGCAAGGACGTGCTCGGGGTCGCGCTCGTCACGCTGGACCGTCCCGAGGTCCTCAACGCCCTCGATACCGAGACGATGCGCCAACTGGTGGACGCGCTGGAGCGGCTGGATGGCGACGACTCGGTCCGGTCCATGGTGATCACCGGCGCCGGCGACCGCGCCTTCGCGGCCGGTGCGGACATCAGGGAGATGAGCGATGCGACGCCGGTCTCCCTGACCATCGTCAACAGCTTCGCCCGCTGGGAGCGCATCCGGCGGGTGCGCAAGCCGATCATCGCCGCGGTCCGCGGCTATGCCCTGGGCGGCGGCTGCGAGCTGGCGATGGCGTGCGACATGATCGTCGCCGCGGACGACGCCACGTTCGGGCAGCCGGAGATCAGGATCGGCGTCATCCCAGGTGCGGGAGGCACGCAGCGTCTGACGCGGGCGCTCGGCAAGGCGCGGGCGATGGAGCTGATCCTGACCGGCGGCAACCTCCCGGCGCGGGAGGCGATGGCTCATGGCCTGGTGACGAAGATCGTGGCGCGCGAGGAGACCGTGCCTGCGGCACTGGAGCTGGCAGCACAGGTCGCCTCGATGCCGCCGCTGGCCGTGATGGCCGCCAAGGAGGCCGTCAATCGCGCGTTCGAGCTGTCGCTGGAGGCCGGGCTCGAGTTCGAGCGGCGCAATTTCTTCCTGCTGTTCTCCTCGGACGACCAGAAGGAGGGCATGCGCGCGTTCATCGACAAGCGGCCCCCGGAGTGGAAGGGCCGCTGACGGTGATTGACGTGGCGGCAGCCGCGACCCCGCCGACCCCGGTACTCGAGTCGCGCGCGGACGGCGTCCTCACGCTCACCCTCAACCGGCCGGACGCCCTGAACGCCTTCGACCGCCCGATGAAGGAGGCCCTGCTCAAGTCGCTCCGCGGCGCCGAGCGTGACCGTAGCGTGCGCGTCGTGGTGCTCACCGGTGCCGGCCGCGCCTTCTGCGCGGGGCAGGACCTCAAGGAGCGCACCGGCGACGACGTGGCGCCCCTCTCCGTGGAGCTCAGGCAGCGCTACAACCCGATCATCCTCGCGATGCGCCGGCTGGAGAAGCCGATCGTCGGTGCCATCAACGGCGTGGCCGCAGGGGCCGGCTGTTCGCTGGCGGTAGCCTGCGACGTGGTCATCGCCTCGGAGAAGGCGTCGTTCCTGCAGGCGTTCGGGCGGGTGGGGCTGGTGCCGGATACGGGCTCGACCTGGTTCCTGCCACGTGCGATCGGCTACGCAAGAGCGGCCCAGATGATGCTCACCAGCGAACCGGTGGACGCGGCCACCGCGGAGCGGTGGGGTCTCGTCAACCGCGTGGTGCCGGGCGAGCAGCTGATGGACGAGACGATGGCGCATGCCCATCGAATGGCCGCCGGTGCTCCCCTTGCCATGGCCCTCACGAAGCGTGCCCTGAACCGCAGTTTCGTTTCCACCCTGGAAGAGGCGCTGGACTTCGAGGCGGAACTGCAGTCGATCGCCGGGCGCTCCTCGGATCATCGCGAAGGTGTGGCCGCGTTCGTCGAGAAGCGGCGCGCCACGTTCACCGGCGAGTGACGGACGCCGCGGTCTCCATCCTCGCGCCGGACATGCCGGGCCGCACGCCCCTCATCATCGGGGTCGTGGGGGCCGGCACTATGGGTGCCGGGATCGCCCAGGTGTGCATCCAGGCAGGCCACGAGGTGCTGCTGTACGACATCGACGAGGCTGCCATCGGGCGTGGCCGCGCGCGGATCCGCGACGGCCTGGCACGCCTCACCGCGAAGGGGACGATCGGTGTCGAACGTGCAGCGGCCATGGAGGCCGGCGTCCGGGACGCCCACGCGCTGGCGGCGCTCGCGGAGGAAGCGGATCTCGTCATCGAGGCCGCCCTTGAGCAGCTGGAGCTCAAGTCGACGATCTTCCAGGCGCTCGACGCCGGCACGCAGCCCGACGTCCTGCTGGCGACGAACACCAGCGCGCTCTCGGTGACCACCATCGCCGACGCCGCCCCCCGACACCCGGAGCGGGTGCTGGGACTGCACTTCTTCAACCCGGCGCCGCTGATGCCGCTCGTGGAGGTCGCGTCAGGCGAGCGCACATCGGCGGCGGCCATCGCCCGCGGCGTGGCGTTCGTCGAGGGGCTGGGCAAGACCGCCGTCGTGTGTCGGGACGCGCCGGGCTTCATCGTCAACCGGGTCAATCGCCCGTTCACGCTGGAGGCGCTCAGGATGCTCGAGGACGGCTCCGGGTCCGTGGAGGCCATCGATCGGGCGATCCGGTCCGCGGGCTACCCGATGGGCCCCTTCGAGCTGATGGACCTCGTAGGGGTCGACGTCAACCTGGCCGTCGCGCGGTCCCTGTACGCAGCCTTCGACGAGGCGGAGCGCTTCCGTCCGTCGGCCATCCAGGAAGACCTCGTCAACGGCGAGCGCTTCGGCCGCAAGTCCGGTGAGGGCTTCTACCGTTACGACGGCGGCCAACGCGGCGCCGTGGCCGTGGAGTTGGAGCGGGTGGTCGCGGTGGAGCCGCTGAGCGACGAGGAGATCGTCCGTCGCGTCGAGCTCCCGATCATCAACGAGGCGTATCACGCCGTCGGCGAGCAGGTCGCCCAGCCGCCCGACATCGACCGGGCCATGAAGCTCGGCGCGAACCACCCCCACGGCCCGTTCGAGCGGGCCGGTCAGCTGGG
>JACDBP010000401.1 GCA_013694835.1 Chloroflexota bacterium | reverse complement strand
CTTGTACTCGGCGCGGGCGACCATCTGCTGTACCCGGTCCACGAACGCGCGGTCGAAGCCCAGCTCCGCCAGCGCGGCATCCTCGATCCGACGTTCGATCATCCAGTACAGCAGCCGGTCGACCTCGGCGTAGCTGAAGCCGACCTCGCCCTCGTCCGTCTGGCCTGGCCACAGGTCGGCCGATGGAGCCTTCGCGACCACCGCAGCGGGCACGCCGATCTCGTGGGCGAGCTGGCGTACCTGGCTCTTGTACAGGTCGCCGATGGGGTTGAACGCGCAGGCACTATCGCCGTGGATCGTGGTGTAGCCGAGCAGCACCTCGGTCTTGTTGCCGGTCCCCGCCACGAGCCCGCCCCACGGCACCGACTGGTCGTAGAGCACCGACATCCGCATCCGCGCCATCAGGTTGCCTCGCCGGAGTGGCACGGCCAGGGCGCCGTCGGCGATCGCACCCGCAGCTCCCTCGCGTCCGAAGTAGCCATCGACCATAGCGCTGATGTCGACCAGCGTGGAGGAACAGCCCAGCCGCTCGACCACCGTTTCGGCGTCCGCCCGCGAGGCCGGTGACGAGGTCCGGTACGGCAGCAGCACACACAGGAGGCGCTCCGCGCCGATGGCCTCGGCCACGAGATACGCCACCAGCGCAGAATCGATGCCGCCGGAGAGCCCCAGCACTACCCGCTGGAAGCCAGCCTGCTCGAGCTGGGCGCGGATGAAGCCACCGATGATCCGGCGCGCCACGCCGCCATCGATCTCCATCTCCCGGGGCAGCTCGAAGGGCCGCTCCGCTGTCGCCTTCACGGTCATGGGCCAGCTTCCACGGCTACGTCGAAGCCCGCAGCAGCACCGGCCTCGGCGGTCGCGTCAGGAAGGTCGCCGGCCCGCTCGCGCACGATGCGCTCGAGTTGCCGGAGGACCACCTCCGGCCGCTCGTCGCGGAGCAGCGGCATCGACACCCGTGCACGGCGCAACTCGGCGAGGTCCAGCTCGACCAGGAACAGTCCCTCGTCGTGGAGGGGCGCCGCAAAGACCGTCGCGCCACCGGGTCCAAGGACCTGCGAGCCGCCCCAGAAGGTGATCGATTCGTCCACCCCCACCCGGTTGACGAAGATCACGAATGATGTGGTCAGCTCAGCATAGGCGCGCAGCAACGTCCGCCACGAGGTCGCCGTACCGAGACCGACCTCGTTGTGCCGCGCCACGTCCCTCCCCGGCGACGACGAGACGTTGATGAGCAGCTGGGCGCCGTCGAGCGCAAGCAGCTGCGGCATCGCCAGGTGCCAGAAGTCCTCGCAGATGGCGATGCCGACCCCCACGCCGAGCCGGCTGCTCACCGCCCGGATCTGCGAGCCCGCTGCGAAGAACCGCCGCTCGTCGAACAGCCCGTAGTTCGGCAGGAAGACCTTCCGGTGGACATGCCGGATGCCACCGTCCTCCATGAGTGCCGCGGCGATGAACAGTCGATGGTCAGCCGCCTCCTCCACGAACGAGACCACCGCCGACAGACCGGTGGTCGCCATGGCAAGGTCGGTCAAGCGCGGGTCGTCCAGCCGCATCGCGACCTCGCTGTTGAGGTCCTGGAGCAGATAGCCCGTGAGCCCCAGCTCGGGGAACACGACGAGGTCGGCGTCCTGCGAGCGCGCCTCCGCCAGCCAGGCGTGATGCAGCTCCAGGTTCGCCTCTACGCCGCCGAGCTGCGGCGCGAGCTGGGCAAGGGCGACGCGGAGGGGCTGCACGGCGCCGAGTCTACCCCCGGCCGGGACACCATCCGGCCCACCGGTCCCTTGGAGTTCGACCTCGTCCTTCCCCCACCGGCAGCACGGACGCACGAGCAAGGGTGGCGCGTGCGTCTGGCGGGTGCTAGATTTCCCCGACCTGCGGGAGACAGGCGTACGCGCGCGTCGAGATCGACGTTGCACGCGCGACCGCACCCGCGACCGCGCAGCGCACAGGAGGACCCGGGGCCGGATCGGCATCGTCGCCGATGGAGACGGCACCGGCGATGGTCGCTCGGTACGCGGGAGTGACGCGGGCGCACCCGACAGGGTAGTCAAGCAAGAGGAGGAGATCACAGGATGTCCCATCGACCTAGATGGCTGAGCACGCTCAGCCTGGTGGTGGTCGGCACGCTGCTCGTCGCTGCGTGCGGAACCCCCGGCGCAACGCAGGCTCCGACGACCCGGCCGTCCAGCGGACCTGCCACGACATCGGCCCCGCCCGCCTCGGCCCCGCCCGCCTCGGGCACGCCGGCGGCATCGACACCTGCCGCCTCTGCGTCGGAATCGGCCGCGCCGAGCGAATCGGCCAGCGCGTCCGCACCGACCGGCGACCTGATGACGTACCCGGACGGCTCCAAGGGTGAAGTCGACTGCGCGGCCGGCACCTACAACGGCAATGCGCTGACAGGCGGGCTCAAGCAGATCAAGGCCGTCGACGCCAGTACCGTCGAATTCACCTTCTGTCGGGCCGACGTGGCCTTCCTCTCGAAGGTCGCATTCTCGTCGCTCCAGATCAACGACACCGAGACGTTGACGGCGACCGGCGGTGGTGGCGACGAACTGACTCGCAAGTCGAACGGCACCGGTCCCTACAAGCTCACCGAGTTCAGCGACCAGCAGGTCGTCATGGAAGCGAACCCCGACTACTGGGGCGACCAGCCGAAGTCGCCGAAGCTGGTGATCCGCTGGAACAAGGAGCCCGCTCAGCGGCTCCAGGCGCTCCAGTCCGGCACGGAAGCCGACGGCATCGACAATGTCGCGCCGGACGCCTTCGAAACGGTCCGCAATGACGCCAACCTCCAGCTCATCGAGCGTGAGGCGCTCAACGTCACCTACCTCGGCTTCAACAACAAGTTCAAGCCCTTCGACGATCCGAAGGTCCGCCAGGCCGTGGCGATGGCCCTCGACAAGCAGCGCATCGTCGACGCCTTCTACGGCTCCGGCTCGTCGATCGGCGACTACTTCACGCCGTGCTCGATCCCCGGCGGCTGCGAGGGCGACAAGATGCCTGGGTTCGACGCGGCCGCTGCACAGGCGCTGCTCGCCGGGACCGGCGCAGAGGCCGGCTTCGAGACCACGCTGTACTTCCGTGAGAAGCCCCGGTCGTATATCAACAATCCGACCGCCGTGGTCACGGATATCAAGGACCAGCTGGAGACGAATCTCGGCTGGAAGGTGACGCTTTCCCCTGAGGAGGACGCGAGCTACCTGACCAATGCATCGAAGGGTGAGAAGTATCCCCTCTTCCTGCTCGGTTGGGGCGCCGACTACCCCGACCAGACCAACTTCCTCGACTACCACTTCGGCTCGGGCGCCTCGCCGCAGTTCGGCGACAAGTTCAAGGACCTGACGGACGTCCTCGATGAGGCCGCGTCCAAGGCCGATCCGGCGGCGCGCCTCGCGCTCTATGCGCAGGCGAACACGTTGCTCAAGACGAATCTGCCGATGGTCCCGCTGGCCCACGGTGGTTCCGCAACGGCCTGGCGCAAGGACGTCCAGGGGGCTCATTCCTCGCCGCTCAGCAGCGAGGCCCTCTTTACGGTGACCCCGGGCGACCGGAGCCAGCTCGTCTGGATCCAGAACGGCCCGCCGTCGGGCCTGTACTGCGGTGACGAGACGGACGGCGAGGCGCTTCGCGTGTGCGAGCAGCTCGGCGAATCGCTCTACGGGTACGAGGTCGGTGGCACTGCCACGCAACCCTCGCTGGCCACATCGTGCGAGCCCAACACCGAGCTCACGGTCTGGACCTGCAAGCTGCGCGAAGGTGTGAAGTTCCACAACGGCGCCACGCTCGACGCCAATGACGTCGTGCTGTCGTTCGCCGCGCAGTGGGACCTCGACCACCCGCTTCACAAGGGTCGAACGGGTGCCGGCACGTTCGATTACTTCAGTGCCTTCTTCGGCTTCCTCAACGTGAAGCCGGAGCCGGCGCCCGAGCCGTCGCCATCGGCGCCGGGCGAGTCCCCATCGGCACCTGCGGAGTCCCCGTCGGCTCCGGCGGAGTCCCCCTCGGCACCGGCGGAGTCGCCGTCGGCACCTGCGTCGGAGTCGCCGTCGGCACCTGCGTCGGAGTCGCCGTCGGCATCGCCCACCTGATCCCCCACCAGCCAGAACAAGGG
>JACDBP010000388.1 GCA_013694835.1 Chloroflexota bacterium | reverse complement strand
GCTCGGCACCGAGCGATCCAGACGCGGCGGCCTCGGCGCACCTCCGTGCATCGTCGAATCGTCCCTGTGCGAAGGCGATCCATGCGCTGGCCTCGTCGATGGCGGCCACGATCTGCGCGTCGGTGTCCGGATCGACCGGCTCCAAAGCCTCCAGCAGGGCCGCCGCGGTGATGTCGCCTTGCATCGCCCGCAGCATCGCGTCCGTGGCCACGAACTGGATCCGATGCGCCGGCGCCTGCGGCCGCTCACGCATCTCGTCGAGCATCGACTGCGCGGCCATCCACTCGCCGGTATCGATGGCGACGGCGACGACGATCGATGCGAGCTGGAGCGCCATGTCCCCGACACCCATCCGGGTCGCCACCTCGAAACCCACTCGGGCGGTCTCCAGCGTCATGTGTGGATCGTCGAGCACCACCAGCCACGCCAGGTTGTTGCGGGCCCTGAGCCCGGCGCCCACGAGTCCGAGCCGATCGGCCTCTCGGATCGCCTCTCGGAGATCAGCTGATCCGGACGTCTCCTCACCCAGACGCATCCGCGCGGTGCCTCGGGTGACGAGCGCATCGACCGCGATCGCGTCGAGGCCGGACGTCCGTGCCAGAGCCAGCGCCCGGTCGGCCCACTCGAGCCCCTGCCGGTCCTGACCGACAAGGACCCGCGCCCGTGCCAGCTGGCCGATGAGCTCGACGCTGGCGGTATCGGCAGGCAGGTCCGCGATCCCCGCAAGCGCCGCTTCCAGGTCTCCGATCGCCGAGGCGTGCCGCTCGGTGGCCAGCAGCAGGCTCGCCAGTCCGGCGCGTGCCCGAGCGGCGGCCTCGGGTGCACCGCTCTCGTCGTGCCAGGCGATGAGACGCCGGAGCAGCTTCTCGGCTGTCTCGAAGTCGGGGACGGCTCGGGCCGCAGCGGACGCCTCCCCCCAGAGCTCTGCCCGCGTCCCATCGTCGTCGACCAGGTCGAGTGCCCGCCGGAGGTGGGTGAGGGCACGTTCGGGGACGTGCAGCGTCATCGCCCGAGCCGCCGCGCGACGAAGGGCGTCAACGGCACGCGCCGCCACCTGGGCAGCTTCGGGGTGCTCCGGCGCAGCCTGGTGGGCATCGACGAGATGCTCGGCGACCGCCTCCACCAGTTCGTCGTCGCGGAGCGAGTCGAGATGGTCGGCGGCGGCGACATGCAGCGTGCGTCGCTCGCGGCGCGAGAGCGTCCTGTACGCGACCTCGCGGACCACGTCCTGCACGAACGACAACTGGCCACGCCCGGGCGAGCGCAGATCGTCATCGACGGCAAGCAGTTCGCGTCGTGAGAGAGCGATGATCCGTTGGCGAGCTTCGTCAGGTCGCAGACGGCTGATGGCGGCCAACGCGTCCGGGTGGAATCGGCGGCCCAGGACGGATGCGGAGAGCAGCAACCCGCGTTCCTGGCGCGGGATCGCGTCGATGCGGGCCGAGACGAGCGACTGGAGCGTCTCAGGGATACGCACCCCATCAAGGGGCTCCAGCAACATCAGCGTGCCCTCCTCGAGATGCGCCAGGCCACGGTCGAGCAGCATCCGGACGACCTCGACCCCATAGAGCGGCACACCGCCGGAAGTGGCGGCGATGCGTGAGACATCCTCGGGCGCAAGGCCCGGTGCCAGGCCGACAAGCAGCTCCGCCATGGCCACGTCGTCGAGCGGCTCGAGCTGGATCGAGGTGAAGCTGGGCAGTCCGGTTCCCCAGTTCGGTCGGCGGTCGAGGAACTCCGGCCGGGCAAGCGTCACCACCAGGATCGGATGGTCACGGGACCACAGCGCCAGGTGGTCGATGAAGTCGAGCAGCGCGCCATCGGCCCACTGGAGGTCCTCGAAGATGAGCAGTGCCGGCGCCCATGCCGCCACGCCCTCGAAGAACCGCCGCCAGGCGGCGAACAGCTCGTCGCGCTCGAAGGAGGCATGCTCACCGGGCTCGAGCAGCGTGGCGAGACGCGGTTCCACCCACTGCCGCTCGGCCTCGTCGGGGATGAGTTCCTCGAGGGTCGCAGCGAGCTGCCGCCTGGCCACCTCGGAGTCTGTCCCCTCGGCGATGCGGGCGCGACGCCTGACCATCTCGGCGAGCGGAGCGAAGGTGATGCCCTCACCGTACGCCGGCACCCGCCCGATGTGGAGCGCCAGAGGCTCCGGCAGCAGGTCGAGGTGTCGTTCGAACTCCCATACCAGCCTGCTCTTGCCGATGCCGGCGATGCCGATCACGGACACGAGGCGGCTGCGGCGTGACGCCACGGTCCGGCGGTGGAGCTCGACGAGCTCCGCGAGCTCCCGCGACCGACCCACGAAGGTGCCGCCATGGCCCGCGGCCCGACCACGCCCTCCGGGGGCCGGAACGTCGGTCGCGCGCCACGCCTCGTGTGCCTCCGCCTTGCCACGCAGATCCACCCTCCCGGCGCGTTCGAAACTCACGGCGTCGCCCACGACGCGGCGGGTCGTGGTGTCGACCAGGACGCCGTTCGGCGGGGCCACGGTCTGCAACCGTGCCGCGGTGTTGACGAGGTCCCCGGCGACCATCCCCTGGCCCTGGACCCCGATCGTCACCGCGACCTCACCGGTCGCCACCGCGGCACGCGCCGCCAGCCGTCGCCCGGCGGCCGCGC